>NZ_JAELTV010000079.1 GCF_016429005.1 Pedobacter sp. ASV19 | reverse complement strand
CCCCCCCCCCCCCCCCCCCCCCCCCCCCCCCCCCCCCCCCCCCCCCCCCCCTTTTAGATGTGTATAAGAGACAGGTGACACAGGACTGGCTTGTTCCTTACTTGGCATACATAATTCAGAGCAACTAATCACTCATCCTCTAAAAGGCAGCCTATTTGAAAACTATGTTATTAATGATATGGTTAAGGAACGTTATAATAACAATGACCCGCTAGATTTATACTTTTGGAGGGATAGCACAGGAAATGAAATGGATGTAGTCATTGACAACGGATTAACTTTATATCCAATAGAGATCAAAGCAGGAAAGACAATTACAAGTGATTACTTTAAAAACTTTCAATTCTGGAAAAAAATAACTGGTTTTGAAAGTGGAACTGTAATTTATGCAGGCCACGAAGGGCAAAAGAGAAGTAATGGTATACAAGTTATTTCTTGGAAAGATTTTAATTTATCCTTGACTAACATGTAACCCGGAAGGCCTTGAAGCTACTTTAAATTCTAAATAACTCTCAGTCGTTCCTCCTCAAGATCAATCTGATACAATTGCTGCTGGATAAGTTCTTCGTTAATAGAAGAATTCTTGTTCAGCTCCGTTAGATATTGGCGTTGGCTTTCGAGCAGTTCAACAAAGATGACCTTTGTTTTCTCATTCATCCAGCTGTCGTCTGTAGCTTTTGATTTTTCCTCCCAATGCTTTAAAAATTTCTCCATACCAGCATGCCCATTCAACTCATTATCATACTTGTTTTTAAGGAATTTATAGACATGTTCCTTTAGCCCATGCTTCATTTTTTGTTTAGCCGATTCTTCAGCCTCCTCACTAAATATTTGACCTGAAAGCCCCATACGATTGATAAAGTAAGGAAGTGTAAGCCCTTGTACTACAAGTGTAAGTAATATAACAACAAAAGTAATAAACAGTACTAAATCCCGGTTCGGAAAAGCAATCCCATTGTCAAATGCGACAGGTATGGATAATGCAGCAGCCAACGATACCACGCCACGCATCCCTGTCCAGCCAAGAAACAGTGGAATTGTCCAGCGCATTCTTCTGGAAGATACTGCAGGTGCTACACTCGGGCGGAAGATCAACGTGGCTGCCATCGCGACATAAGAACTGATGATACGGGCGGCAATCAAAATCACTGTAACCAGCACACCATAACCGATAGCCGTACTCAAAGGAATCCCTTTTGAGCGCAATCCACCTATAATTTCGGGCAGTTCAAGGCCGATAATCATAAAGACGATGCCATTCAAGATAAAAATGAAACTTTCCCACACACTAAATGCCCTGATGCGGCTCGTGCTGCTCAAAAAAATTAGCCTTCTCGCAGACATAAATAAACCGCCGCTTACCACTGCAAGCACGCCAGAGCTGTGTACCTGCTCCGCTATCCAGTACATAAAATAAGGTTCAATGAGCATAAGTGCTATATCCGAAGGCGCATCTGTCGGCAAATATTTATGTGCCTGGACAAATATCCAGCCCAGCAATAAACCAATACCCGCACCTCCAAAAATCATCCACACAAAACTCAGCGCCGCATCCTGCCAGATAAACTGACCAGTGCCAACAGCCACCAATGCAAAACGGAAGATGATCAGCGAGGACGCATCATTTAACAGACTTTCACCCTCCAAAATAGCCGAAGTGGACGTTGGTAGTTTAACAAACTTCGTAATAGCTCCGGTACTTACTGCATCGGGTGGAGATACAATACCACCCAATAAAAATCCAAGTCCAATGGTAAAGCCTGGAAGCAGGTAATTGGTTACCAGGGCCACAGACAATGCGGTAAAAAAAACCACGAGGAACGCAAAACTACCAATGATACGCCACCATTTTTTCATCTCTTTAAAAGAGATAGACCAGGCAGCCTCAAAAAGCATAGGTGGAAGAAAAATAAAGAAAATCAGATCAGGGTGAATCTTAACCATGGGCAATCCAGGTATAAAACTGATCAACAGCCCCCCAACTACCAATAGAATGGGATAAGCAATTTTGAGTTTGGCAGCCCACATGTTCAACAGTACGATGACCATGATCATGGCTAGTAAAAAAGGTAGAATTGAATGCATCACTGGCGTTTTGCTTTCAATTTATAAAAAAACTTTTAAACAGGCCCTGGCCGTAAACTTTTTATTTCGCTCACGGCCAAGGATGCTCCTTTATATTCTGGTGTTAGTTTGATTCTGTATATTTTTTGAAGTTGTCCAGTATAGCCTGCCAACCATTTTTCTGCATTTCCAGAGGATGTTCTGTTTCCGGATCAAATGTAACCGTGACTTTGGTTTGATCGCCATCTTTTTTAAAAACAACAGATGCCTGCCTTCCGTTTGGCATGGTATAGGTAAATCTTTCCCCCTCAATAACCTCATTATAAACTGCTTCAAAATCAAAACCGAAACTTCCATCTTTGGCTTCCATTCTTGCCGAATATTTTCCTCCTACGCGCATGTCATTTGATGCAGAGGGGCATTGCCAGGAAGGATCTGCAAAGTTCCATCTGATGATGTGTTCTGGGTTTGTATAATCATCCCAAACTTTTCCAATAGCAGCATGTATAGTAGCGGTAACAACGATTTTATTGCTCATTTTTTCCTTATTTGTTCCAAACATAAAAGCAACCAATCGGTTTATCAAATTTATTGTCAAAATTTTTCAAATAAAAAGGAGCCGTTTCGTGAAAACGAAACGGCTCCTTTTTATGCCTATTTATTTCACGCTTATGAAATGTTAAAAGTCAAATTTTATCCCCTGAGCCAGGGGCAGCGTATTTGAATAGTTGATGGTATTTGTTTGTCTGCGCATATAAGCTTTCCAGGCATCCGAACCACTTTCTCTTCCCCCTCCCGTTTCTTTTTCACCTCCAAATGCACCACCGATTTCTGCGCCTGAAGTACCAATATTTACATTAGCAATCCCGCAATCAGAGCCATTTGCAGATAAAAATTGTTCCGCTTCACGCAAATTCAATGTCATAATTGCCGACGACAAGCCCTGAGGAACACCATTTTGCAAGGCGATGGCCTCTTCCAGGGTTTTATATTTGATCAGATAAAGTATCGGCGCAAATGTTTCATCTTGTACAATTTCATAATCATTTTTAACCTCAGCAATACATGGTTTAACGTAACAGCCGGAAATGAATCCATCACCATCCAATACCCCACCCTCTACAACAAAAACGGCACCTTCTTCTTTTCCCTTCGCAATTGCGTTGTTGTACATCTCAACGGCCTGCTTATCTATAAGTGGCCCCACATGATTATTCTGATCTAAGGGATCACCTATGCGAAGCTGGGCATAAGCTTTTACCAGTTTAGCCTTCAATGTTTCATAGATATCTTCATGAATAATTAGTCTGCGGGTAGAGGTGCAGCGCTGTCCTGCAGTACCAACTGCTCCAAATACGGCCCCGATAACAGACATTTCCAAATCTGCATCTTTAGAAACAATAATAGCATTATTTCCACCCAACTCCAGAATACTACGTCCAAACCTTGAAGCAACTGCCGAAGAAACAATTCTTCCGATCTTTGTAGATCCGGTAAAGGAAACAAGTGGAATGCGTTTGTCATTATTGATCATATCGCCCGCCGCATTGCCAATCAGCAAATTGCTTATCCCTTCAGGCATATCGTTCAATTTAAGAACTCTGGCTATAATTTGCTGACATGCAATGGCGCAGAGTGGCGTTTTAGAAGAGGGCTTCCAGACACATACATTTCCACAAACCCAGGCCAGGGCAGTATTCCATGCCCAAACTGCAACAGGGAAGTTAAAAGCAGAAATGATACCTACAATGCCTAAAGGATGCCACTGCTCATACATTCTATGATTTGGCCTTTCGGAATGCATGGTTAATCCGTAAAGCTGACGGGAAAGTCCAACAGCAAAATCACATATATCGATCATTTCCTGAACCTCACCTAAACCTTCCTGCAAACTTTTACCCATTTCATACGAAACCAAGGTGCCCAGATCTTCTTTCTGTTCGCGAAGCGCATCCCCAAATTGACGTACGATATCGCCACGTTTTGGTCCTGGAATATTTCTCCAGAATAAAGATGCCTCCTGAGCCTTTTTTAACACAACTTCGTAATTAGCTGCATCGGCACTTTGAACGTCTGCAATCAAGGTTCCGTCAACCGGAGAAAATGAGCTGATTTGTTTGCCTTCGGAGCTTAGCCATGAAGAACCTGTAGAGGTTCCCTGATTGACTTCCTCAATCCCTAATCTTTTTAAAATTTGATTCATCTTCATTTCGTTTTGTTTGATCAGGATTCCGTTTGCCTGATATATGTACTTTCAAAAATTTTATCTGCATTGCCTGTTTCAAAGCCTTCTCTGCGATGTTCAGGTTTGATTGACAGGGCCGGTAAGTTTCTAAATTCCGGCAGCACCAGACGTTCAGAAAATTCTACATAGCTTCCTGCTATTGGCATCGTTTCCCCATCAGAAAAACCTGCCAGATGCATTTGAGCAACTGTGCTGCTCTGGCGCAATAAGCCATCCGGACTCACTTTAATTTTTCCACCTTCAGCATTCAGTTTCAATCCTAATGATTCTACAAACTCGTTAAAGCTTTCCAGTGTATTATAACCATCTTTCAGGTCGTGAACGCTAATGGTATAGTGATTTAAATAATAGCGGTTAAAGATGACCCAGGCGGCATATTCGCTTTCTTCAAGCAAATCCTGGTAATCTTTTTTGTTAGGAAGTTCCCATAGAGATTGGTGAAAAAATTCTCCAACAGCCTTTCCATCACTAAGATCCAAAAGATCAACCGGATCTTTCCCGATATGTTTTGTGTACCCCTGAATGATCCTTTGGGCACGTTCGGAGAGCTGGTCTACGATCAATTCGCTCATAAAAATCCTTGGATATTCAGCAGAAGGCGGTGAATACCAATAGGCGTTCAGTTTTTTACTTTCAAAATGGTAATAGTCCCTTTTTTGATAACCATGGTACAGGAATATCTTTTCAAAAGAGGCGATCCCCAAATTCGGGACACCCAGTGTTCTGAAAGCTATATGATCATTGATGATCTCTTTTTGTGACGCAATCACACCCTTTTCAACGAGTGCGTTTGTAATCTTCTTTACGGCCGGCACCTGATCCCGGTAACGCTCAAAAAGGATATTTAAAAAAACGTCTAAAGGTTTGTTTTTATTAAAATTCATATTCTTTATTTAAAAAAACTGCCGGTTTGGGTAGCAAGCAATGCATCAAAAGAGATTTCTTCCTGTTTGATAAATCCTTTAGAAGGTAATGCCCCTGCTGCAACCATTTCTACTACCGCCACTAAACTGGCTGCTGTTGTCCAGGAAATCGCTCTCCAGTGCTGCCCGTCAATAACCATCGGGGCACACGATTTACAGTATTCATTCCTTTTCATTTGACCATCTTTCCATCCTTCGGCTACAGCATAAATCAGTACCACATCTTCCTGAACTTCCGGTTTCGCATTCTTAAGGATATCTTCCAATTGCTGTTTATTGTCTTTCATATGCAATTCATGAATCAGAAAGTTCATTAAATCACAATGTCCGGGATAACGAATTGTTTTGTAGTCTAATTTATCTACTTTTCCTTCGTAAGTTTCACACATGGTGCCTAGTCCACCTGAAGTATAAAAGGCCTCGTACCCTGCCCCGTCTATATTGATGGCTTCTTTTCCCTGCAGTGAAATAACCTGTTTGCGCTGACCATTGTGAATGGCTTCGGCATCGTTTATATATTCATTGACTACTCCTGCTGCAGACCAGGTAAAAGAATAGCCCATTTCTCCGTTAGGATATTTAGGCAATGCCCCTACCCGCATTTCTATAGAACGTAATTTTTCAAAGTCTTTGGCTAAATGCGCGCCTATGATGCCAATAATACCTGGAGCGAGCCCGCATTGCGGCGCCATTACAGAAGTCGCCGTTTCACTTAAGCCAATAATATAATTGGTTGTCTCCACATCTTCTGTCAGGTCAAAATAGTGTTTTCCCTGTTTATGGGCAATGGTTGCAATCGCCTTGTTTAAAAAGTAGGGCAGCGCAGATACCACCGCATCGTGTTCAGAAATAATCTTTTCCATCAACTGGATATCTGTTACATCTCCTGTAACCACTTTAAATGGAAGATCAAATGAATAATGTGGTGCTTGTTTATCCATACCCGTCACCTCAAATTGCTTGCTCAATAGTGAACCAACCAGTGTGCCTACTTTTCCAAGTCCGAGTGTAAGTACTTTTTTAATCATGTTTATATTTAGTTTGTTGCCAAATATCTCTACATTTATCATTACTGACAATTCATATTAATTAAGTAATGATAAGTATCACTAATCAAATTGAATTGAGGCATCTCACTTATTTTAAAGTTCTGGCGGAGAAATTACATTACCGCGAGGCCTCTGAGCTACTTTTTATATCACAATCTGCATTAAGTCAGCAGATCAAACAATTGGAGGGAATTCTGAAAGTTCAATTGTTTGACAGGACAAACAAGAAGGTATATCTTACCGATGCGGGCAGCTTATTTTATAAAGATGTACAACAAATTCTCAATAAGATAGAAACTGCAGTTACGAACATAAAATTATTAAAAATGGGCAATACAGGACAGATCAGGATAGGCTTTGTGGCCTCGGCCATGGAGTCTGTACTGCCCGACGTCCTTAAACTGTTCAACAGCGACTGTCCAAATATCAAATTTCAACTCGATGAGCTGAGCAATGCCGATCAGTTCATGCATTTACAAAATGAACTGCTTGATATTGGTTTCATGAGGAGTAATCATTTACCAGAGGGTTTTATCAATAAACGGGTGTATGTAGAAACGTTTTCTTTGGTACTGCCCGCCGCTCACCCTATGACCAGCAGAAAGTTTGAAAATATTGCCCAGATGGCTCAGGAGCCATTCATCTTATTTCCAAACGAAAAAAGCCAGTTGTATTATCAGCAGATTCTCAATCTCTGTGCCGATCAGGGCTTTGTACCTAAGGTTGCTCACCGTTCCATTCATGCACCCACCATTTTCAGGCTGGTAGAAAATGGAATGGGATTATCGATTATACCTACTTCCCTGGCACATACAGACAATCCCAACATCAGGTTTATTGAATTGACAAATGTCCCTCAAAAAACTGCGCTGTTTGCGACATGGAAGAAGGACAATGTCAACCCTGCACTGCCTTATTTGTTGGAAATGTTGCCAACAGTATAGAAAACTTCCCTAAGGTAAAGGGAATGACTAAAATACCCCAACCCAACTCTCCCCCCTCCCCGGTCTGCACCCAAGAAAATAGGTTTTCATGATCAAGCCTCAGAATCTGTAAGATTCAGCGCGATCAGAAAACCTATTTCCCCCCAGCCTCTAATTAAATTCCTCGTCCAGCAATTTCAACATCCTAACCAGCAAAACCCGAACTCGCATGGCCGTGCTCTGCACCACCTGCTTATACTTCGTAGTTAAACTATTAGGTGAGATGAACCCATCTCCTATGCCCGGAGTAATGAAGTTCTTCGAAATCGCCAAAATCAATTGCGTAACAGGCCCTGCATCCAAGCTACCAGCCTTATTCAACAGCTTAAAGAAATAAGCCAGTGCATCCACCGAAAACAACACCCGAATCCTTGGATTACTTTCCCGTTTAGGCAAACTGGCTGCAGCCTCTTTTGCCCAGTTAAAGAAACCCGCATACCGCACTTCAATATGCTCCAGCAATTGCTCCAGGCAATCACCTACTGCAGCATATAATTCCATACAAGCAACCGGTACCTTCTGATACTTAAACAAAGCATCAGTTAAATAGCCGCAATCATACTGGATCTGCTTCAGGTCTCTATCTACCAAACTATTTGGAGTAGCCCCCAACATCTCCTCCTGCATAGACTTAAAAATCTGCTCTTTAATTACAGGCAGCTCCGATATCCAATACAACACCTGCTGCTCATCTAAATTAAAATAAGCCGGATCCATTTGCTGCAGGATCAGCGTCCGTAAAGTATTCATTTCTGCATTCATGGCTCTATCCTCCCCATATATTTACTATCTGAAACCATTTTCCCATTCAAAATATAAGTGCTCACATACACTTCAAGCGCTTTATTCGCCAACTTCGGGTTCAGTTTAAAGCTGCATTTGTGGTCCGCCCTTTTAACCCCTCCTATAAAACCATCTGCCATTTTGAGCTCCGGACTATACAGAACCAGCATCAGCTGATCGTCAAAAGACACCTGACGAAGCTGAGTGTTTTTGTCCCAGGTCAATTGAATCACATCAGTTCCAATCTTTGAAACCTCTGCTCCTATTAAACCAGGCAAGTTTCCCTTACTAAGTACAACATCAGGATAACTGATGCTCAGATCTGGGTAAGCCCCCTTAGCCGCCTGCCGATAATTTAAGGAGAACGCCGCATTGATCTCCGTTCTTTCTTGAGCCAGATGTCTGAAGCCATTAGAAACATAGGGGTAAAAAGGCACCAGCCATTCACTCACGAACTTAAATTTCATTTGATTGGCAATTTGCGCAGGTGTCCTTACTGCTTTTTGCTTTTTCTTCCTGGGCATAGAGCGCAGATAAGCGATACTTTTCCAGGTTGCCCCAACCACAGAACCGATCCTTCCTGAAACCGGTCCAAAAATTCCTTTAGATAATTTGGCCATGATAATTCTATTTTAAAGTGTTTAATTTTCGATTGTTAACCGGATCATTTTTGCGGCGGACAAACGACATACAAGACATGTTGCTATTGTTTCCATCTGCTCCTGCTCTTGTTTATATTTTTCGCTACCCGAGACGAAGCATAGTCGAACAAGAGCAGTACAAGAACCGAATTACTTATAAGCCAAACCTAAGGCCCGCTTTTGCGCAGAACTCCTGCAAATGATGTTGAATGTTGTGATTTCATGATTTTCCGGCTTTAGATTTCAATCAAGCTCATCAGCTCAATTGCTTAACCGAATCTATACATGGAAAAAATAAAAAACCTTGAATATGTCGTTTCTGGCGCATTAGTACACAATTGTCGCTTTCTGACGCTTTTGTCGTTTTTGGCGCTATTGTCGTTTTACAGGCGCAATCAATTGATTTTCTGTAAATTAAAGGTTAATTATTTATTTTTTAACCAACTGCAAGGTAGGTTCCATAAAGGTACTCACCATTTATGCTAGCGTCACTCATCGGTTGCGGTTTAACAAACCAAGACATGAAAAAGATATGTATTTTTCCAAAAGATGCAGCCCAGCTCATTGGGATTAGCGAAAGAGAGGCGCAACGATTATTTCAAAACATAAAACTCGCTTACAACAAAAAGAAAAACCAATACATCACAGTTAAAGAATTTTGTAAGTACACGGGCATTAGTGAAGACCTGATCAACCTGAGCTAAGCTCCCGAACTTCCGGTAGTTCATTGCCGGAAGTTTTTACGCTCCTTATCCCACCAATCCATATTGTTTTTATCGCCAAATGCCTTCAGATAACGGTTTCTATGCCTGGACACTTCATATTCCTTACTAAAAGGTGGCTTAAGCATAACCAGAAGGTTACGCTTTTTATCCTGTTTAACCGATTCTATCAAATCTCCCCTGATAATCAAGTCCCTTGCAGCAAGGAAATACTCATCATTAGGCAAAGCACGCAAAGATGCAGTAATTGTATTACATGGCCATTGCACATCCCGATTGAATACATCCTTAGCCAGACAAGCTCTAGATTCTAGGTATACCAACCCAATTTCTGTTTTTGATTCCTTCGTAGAAACAGGATTTTCAGCATCTGCTGTAAGTGGTTTATCCAGAGCCAATGATTCTGGAATCGATTCCCAAGGCAATTTTATATAATCTTTATTACAATACAAATTAACAACTAGCACGTAAGGAACAATCAATTTGAATACGAAAGGAAAATAACCTGTTTGAAGGATATCATAGCCATGCAAATGGTAATAATAACCTGCAAAAGAAAATGCCACGATTAAGGGAACGCATATGCCCATTCCTACCTGCATCACTAATCTCAGACCCCACAAATACCGCCAAGGGTACCAGCCATCCAACAGGTCATTAACTAGCGCAACCATTTCCAAAAGCAAAAAGGCAACAAACGAGCTAAAAAACAGGGCAATGTAATATGCCCTTAAAGTGAGTAGTTCGAAAATACTTCTATGCTGGCCAAGAGATGAAACAATATGTGCAGCTGCAAATGATATGCAAAGCTTAACTATAATTTTGTAGTGGCTGGGTTTAAGTTTCATAGTGAGAGGCTAAATTCAAATATAATATTTATTTAAAATAAATATTATAACGTATGATAACATTTTAGTTTAACAGTATTAAAAATTTCTAATTTATTATCCATTCGGCTCCACTGCTGTACCATTCGTGAATGCGATGTACCATTCAGACAAAAAACACGTACCATTCAGACAAAACGCTGTAAAAACCTTCTTTAAGCCATTTTAAAGCTCTATAAATTAGCTTTCAATTCACGCACCCCTGTGGTGCAAAAAAAGCTGAAACTAATTATAGAATTATGGAAAACAAAAAGTACCCTTTTACAGAAACAGGTTTACAAGACCTTATGCTACACCTTTACTCGCTTCCTGAAACAGAGCTCGAAACCGAAGCAGACAACTTACTTAAAGACATTAAAAGCTGGGCCATTGCACACTTTGATTTCGAAGCTGATCAGATAGATTATCTAAACAATCTGGATGAGCAGACTTTAACTTTTATGGCTTACACCACCTATTTCGCTTTGATCAATCAATTACCTGTTACCCTGCAAAAACAGGATAAGAAAGATGAACCTGTTATAAAGATCATCGAAACCAAAAACAAGATCGCTGTGATGTCAGCGAATGACGAAACATCAGAAGCCAGTGGCGAGGTGATCATTAAAGTTTACTATGCATGATAAAAAAAGCACAACAATATAGGCTGTTCCCTGAGGACGCTAGCAGGGAGGAGCCTTTATCAGCTCCATCCATAAACCCTAAAACAAAATGTTATGAACACAAAAATCAAATCGGGCTTAATAGCCCTGGCAGTTGCGGCCGCAGCCGTAACCACCTTAAATTTTGACGCCAAAAGCGTTAACAAAAACAAAACAACCAGATTATACTACACGTATAATTTGAGCACCCCTACCGGGGCAACAAATCCAAGCAACTGGACTTTGCAAACCAGTCCGGGATCAAGTTGTGGCATCCCAGGAAGTATTCCTTGTAAGGTCAGTTTCGAATCGACCGAATACACCGACATCACTGCTTACCTGGATGCCCAGCATTTTACCTCAGATGCCGAGGTCGCATTTGGACCAGGCGTAATCACTAAGGATTAGAAACCAGAAACCAACAGGATGAAGAAATTAAACAAAATAATATCAAAAGAAGGTGCTGTACTCATCAGCTACTTATTCATCATATTATTCATTTATACGGCGTCAGATAAATTGTGGAATTATACTGATTTTAAAGAATTTTTTATGACCCTGGACGTCATTCATTCATTCGGCCAGTATTTAGCCTGGGGCATTCCTGCACTGGAAATCTTAATCTCCCTGTGTTTACTTTTTCCAGTTTCAAGACTACCTGGTTTATACGCCACTTTCGGCCTCATGAGCCTGTTTACCATGTACCTGATTTATATGAGGTTCACCGCAAAGGTACTCCCTTGCCATTGCGGAGGTGTGATCAGTGAACTGAGCTGGACGCAGCATATCTGGTTCAATATCGCCTTAATCCTGTTGGCTTCTGCTGGAATTTATCTGGAATTAAAATCTGCTAAAAACCTTGCTATAGTGCCCGCTCAAAAAACTACTTAAAAACATTTACGCGCGTAATGACAGGTTGAAGCTGTGTCCTGAGTAAAATATGGCAAATTCTTAAACTTTTAAATCTAAACAACATGAAAAGATTCGTGTTTGGCCTTATGGCCGTGGGCATTGCCCTTGCGGGGAGCGCATTTACCAACGCTCCGAAATTTAATCCAGGTGACTTGTATGGAAATACAAGTGTAGGAACCTACACATCCATCCATTCTTATAACCGCTTAAAATGTCTGAATAACAATGACGCATTTTGCGGTTACAGAGAGCTCCCTGCAGGAGCTGGAATAGTTACTGTTCCATTTACTGAATCTCAAGCTACATTGTGGCAAAGTTTAGGATACATTACTCCTCTGTCATCTGACCGGGGTAAATATGTAGAATAAACTCAAACAAAGAGGGACGGATAAATCCGTCCCTCTTTGTTCTACAACTTAGATATTGCCTCTTCAACTAAATTGATTAACTCTGAGGTTGCTCCATTCAGAACGGGTTTCCTATTTTGATCCAACTCTGGCCAGGGAGGGGTTGACGAAAAAACACTCCCATTTTTAAGCAAAAATAACTGCGGATAAGCCGCTATATCATAGTGTCTGATTAAGGGGTGTTTATCCCCTAGCCCCCCGGTATATAGATTAACACCAGATGAATCTGTATAGATTCCACTGGCAACACTTTTTTTCCATTTATCTATATCCTTATCAATGCTTATTGATAAAAATACAACTGAGGAATTATTTTTAAATCTTTCCAAAACAGGTGCCATTGCTTCCTTGAGTAATGCACACCCCATGCATCCAGTATACCAAAAATCAACCAATACTACCTTATTCGTGAAATCCGTCAGTTTAATTTTGCGACCATTTACGTCTTCAAGCTCGAAATCATAAAACGGCAGTCCGTCCAAACGGGTCTTTTGAATCTCCAGCAAGATATCTTTGTACTCCTTTCTCTTCACCAGTACAATTGCTTCATCTAAGTAATTCTGAATTGGGACATCTGGGCTATAAGTGATAAAAAATAGGGCCAGCAGCTTATCCCGTATAATTCCATTATAATTTTTCAGAATATCGCTATAAACTGATTTGATATAATTTCTTGAAACACCTGATTCCATTTCTCCATCTTTGGAAATTGTAAATGCATCAAAACGGATTTTTTCAAACAGGAAGTTTACATAAACCGGAGATCGTGCTTTAGCTATAGGATCAATCTCTGGTAGTTTCAAATCCGCTATATATTTATAATCCTCATTATTTTTAAAAGCATTGTATAAAGGAATATTAAACCGTTGATTCCGATAGCCTCTAATCGTATTATAATATCTTAGGCCATAACAATTGGCCAAAAGAATATCAATCATATATTTATCCAGTTTAGACTTATACCTTTTAATTATTTCCAGTTGTAATGATAGGCAAGAATCCATTTTATGATTGACAGTAGCTACTGATTTTTCATACTGTTTTGCTCTCAATAAAGGAATATCATCTTCTCCAATAATATAATTGGCCTTATAGATTTCACTTTGACACTGTAATCTAGCAGCGCCTTTCCCCGAAAACTCAAAAAAGGTTTTATATAGTTTACAAGCAATTCGATCTCCTTTTTTAAGCATATATACGTTATCAAAAGAAGAGAAGTACCCACCAACTTTTGGAGGGTAATAATCAATTTGAGCATAAAAGAGATCTGAAAGTGCAGGAATAATGATTTTAAACTTTTCTCCATAATGGCATTTAAACTCATATCTTTTATACTTGGTTGCTGCCACCTCAATACCTGGAAAGGGATATTTGGAAATGATAACACTAACGGTTGTTAAATAATTTGACGCCAGCATATCCTTGTCTAAAACTACGCCCTCTATCACCACATCCGATGGTTTTACAGAGGTTGTTTTGGTCTTTGAATAACCGTTTGTAGCCAGTATTAAGCCCAATACCAGGGCAATTGCATTTATATATAATTTCATGTCTTTGTGTTTTATCGTTGATTCTGTTCAATACCACTTAAAAGGATTTCGTTATCCGGGATTGGAAATACATACCGGGGATCGTTTGGAGGCAGTGTGTACGTTTTACCCCCAAGCTGATGTGTAAGCGTAATATTTGCCCCCTCCTTATTCAATCTTTTGAGGTCATCCCACCTCAGGCCCCTCCACACCAATTCTTTTCTGCGTTCCAGCAGCACTTGCGCTAAGGCTTGCTGCGCGGAAGAAGCCACAAGAGGGATATACTGATCGGTCGGATATCTCTTGATCAATAAATTATTCAGGTAAGTCACGGCGGTTACCGGATCATTACGCCGGGCAGCGCATTCGGCTTTGATCAGATAAACCTCATCGGTGGCAAGCCCGGTAAAAGGATAATTAGATGCCCCAAAATAATTCCGTTTGGTCACCACCGTACCGTCATCCTGTTTCAAAAAGTAAATGGCCGGGCGAAGGTCTTTGCTATCATAAAGGCTTAATACCTCCGGTGCAATTGTGGTGTAGGGGTTAAATAAACCCGCACAAGTGTAGTAATAGTTATGGCTGGTATAGCTGTAAATATTCTCATCGTTTGTGGTTTCAAAAGGCGTATAACTATCTGTGCTGACCGTATTGTAATCGATCAGTTTGTTGTACAGGTTCAAGGTGCTGTCTGCATGCAGTTCGGCCTGGGTATAGTTGCGCATGTTCAAATAGATCCTTGCAAATAAAGCCTGGGCTGCAATTTTAGACGGACGGTTTCTATTGGCAAAAGGCAGGTTTTTAGCCAGTAATGCTGAGGCCTGCTGCAGTTCTGTAAATATCTGATCGAAGCTTTGTTGTACCGAAGCCCTGGGCAGATTGACATCAATAGAAGGCTTTAAGCGGAGGGGCACGCCCAGATCGGTCGAAGCGGTAGCCTGGTTATAAACAGGCGAAAAATTCCTAACCAGTTCATAGTAGTTGTAAGCCCGTACAAATAATGCCCAGCCTTTAATCTGCCGCCACTGATTGTTATTAGAGCTGTTCACCGGAATTTTTTCCAGGCCGGCCAGTACGTTATTGGCATAAAATATACTGGCATAAGGCCTGTTCCAATCTCCGGCATCATTCACCTCTCCGGCATATAAATCCTTTGCCCAGATATAAGAATTCCGTTCGGTGGCTGTCCTTGCAGATTGCCAGATCTCATAGCTGTCAAACTCGTATTCATCTGCGGCCAGGGTAGCCAGGGCACTGCCCGTATTGATCACATCCATATTGTCCAGCAAGCTTTGGAATTCATCCAAAGTTGCCGGTTGTAATATGGCCGTGCTGGGTTTGTCGTCCAGAAAGTTCTTCTTGCACCCGGTCGAGAAGATGGTGCAAAATAAAGTTCCGCAAAGCAGGAACATTGATATTAGTGGTTTCATATCTTAAATTTTTATCGATTAAAAACTAGCTTTTACACCGAACGCAATACTGCGGGGGGTTGGATAACCTGTTGTAAAATCCGGATCTATGCCATCGTGATTGGCCTTCCAGAGCAATCCTAAATTATTAGCATACAAGTACACATTGAGATTGGAAAAAGGAAGTCTTTTAAATTCCGCCTTACCAAAATTGAAATTCAACTGTATATCCTGCAGCCGGATCTGATCTCCTTTGAGCACCTGCACTGCCGAGGCGCTATAAAAATTATCCCGGTTAAAATTGGCTGGATAGATCATCGAAGGCACCGTGGTGGTCAGTTCATCACTAGGCTTTTGCCACCTACGGTCATAGTCTGGCAGTTTATACTGCCCGCCATTTAAATACTGGTTAACTAAAGAGGGCTTTCGGAAATAATAGCCTAGCTTATAACTGATGTTAAAAGACAGCTCGATAAACTTATAACTAAAGGTATTGCGTAAACCACCAAAAAAGGTTGGCATAGCAGAACCAAAGAACTGCAGTTCATTAGGATCGTTAGAATTCAGGATCCTGGTATAATCGGTACTCTTTTCTCCATTAACATAACCCACCGGGTTCCCCTGGTTATCCAGACCGGCCCATTTAAATCCAAAAACAGCATTGATGGGATAACCTTTTAATGGTGTTAATGTGCTTAATATGGGGCTTATGATATTTGAATTGGTACCCGGATCTGTTTTGTAATTGGTAATCTTGTCTTTTACATAATTGAGAATAAAGGAACTGCTCCATTTAAATGCTCCATCCAGGTTTTTGGAATTGACCTGGAAGTCCATTCCCTTGGTCCTTGTATCTGCGGTATTGCCTGTAAATAAAGAAACACCAGTTTGGGGAGCGATTGGACTACTTCCAATCAGGTCCATCCCCTTTTTTACATAATACTCCAGGCTGCCGGAAATGCGGCTGGTTTTAGAAGAAAAATCAAGCCCGAAATTTAAGTTCTCTACCCGCTCCCACTTCAGCGCATCATTGGGCGGGTTAATGATATTGGAGAAATTGGTATCATAGGCATTGGCATAGAAACCCGGCTGGGCCGTCAGATAAGCCGAAACGGACCGATTTACATTTCCATTGTAGCCATAGGTAGTTCTTAGTTTTAACATAGACAACCAGTTCAGCTCAAAAAAGCTTTCTTTGTGCAAGTTCCAGGCTAGCCCGGCAGACCATAAGGGCACCCCTTTTTGATTGGCCTTAACGCCAAAAAGATTAGATTCATCCTTTCTATAACTACCCGAAACGATGTATCTACCATCGTACGTATAAGAAGCATTGGCATAATAAGATCTGTAGCGGTCTGTGGTGCCCTCCTGGTAGGTGTTTTTGCCAATCGCACTGGATTGATATCCATAGTAAAAGGGAAATACCGTTAAGAAATCAATTTGGGTATTGGTGGCTGTTTCCGGGTTGTAGCCATACAAAGTGACAGAATTGTACTTATAGTCCTCTGCTCTGATCTCATAACCTGCAATTGCAGAAACCTGGTGTTTGTCCTCAAAAGTCTGATCAAAATTGAGCTGGATCCTTCCAAAATTGGAATGGGTGGAGGCATAAGAAGGGGTATAAATATCTCCTTTGGGAACCGGCCGTGTGACCTCCCCGGTAACAGAATTGATCCTGGTATAGGTATTGACCATATTACGCGCGTAAAAAGAATCCTGATCATAAGTGTTTTCCCCGTCGGTATTTGACCTGTAAAACTGATAGTTTGCAGAGATGCTTAAGGGGTTAAGGATCTTATAACTCCATCCGAGTTCCATCCGATAATCTGTCAGCCTGGAGGTGTAGGTATTGTATTTGTTCCGCAATTCATCCAGCGGGCGGTATTTCCAGTCCAAAAGACTGCCGTTACCTGCCGTATCGGTATAGGCAGCCCGTAAACCATTCCCGGTTAAGGTGCCCAGCGGGTTTCCATTTGCATCGGCTATTTGCTCATAAGGAAGGTAGGGCACATATCCCCTGGTATTGGTATTTTCTGTTTTAGAATTGCTGAAAGTAATGTCTGTGCTGAATTTCAACCTATCATTCAGGAATTTATGCGTTGTACTGGCTTTTAGGGTAAACCTGGAATCAGATAAGTTCACTGCCGTAGGTAAATTCCTATCAAAGCCGGCAGAAAGATAATAGGTTTGGTTGGTACCTCCACCGCTGAGGTCCATATGATATTGCTGTTGCAGACTCTTACGATAGTAGTACTGACTTTGCTGATCCCGGACATCAATCTTTCTATATCCATCCAATAAACCCATGGCTTGTTCCTGGGTCAATTGGTTTTGTTTGAGTTTTTGGAGGATCACAACAACCGGAGAAATGTTGGCATAATTGTTCCTCAAGGCCGCATTATATGCACCTTTGTTAAACAGAAACTGCTCCAGATCTACAAATTCACTGGAACTTAATTGCTGCTGATAAAATAGGTCTGGTTTGCCGCCAATGGTGATATTGGAATTGAAATTTACGCTGGGCTTTTGATTTAACTTGCCCTTTTTGGTCGTAATCACCAGCACCCCGTTTCCTGCCCTTACTCCCCAAATGGAGGCCGCAGCTGCATCTTTAAGCAGCGTTACATTTTCAATGTCATTTGGATTGAGCGTACTCAGGTCTCCACTATAAGGAAAGTTATCTAAAACAATGAGTGGTGTGGTGTCAGAAAAGATGGTACTCCTTCCCCTAATGCTGATTCCTGTAGGGTTCCCACTTTGGCCGTCTATTAACAGACCGTTGGTTACCCCTTTTAAACGGCTCAGCAAATCTGGTGAGACTGCACGATTAAGGAGTTTGTTGTCTACCAAAGTGAAAGAACCCGTGGCCCGTTCTTTAGGGATGTTCTGGTAACCTGTGCTTACAATCTCCACTTCTTTCAGGTTGTTTTCCTTGGGCTCGAGTTCGATGACGAGCGGTTCTTTTAAGGGCATCCTGATTTCCAGGTATTCTGTCTGGTAGTTTTCCAGGAATACGGCAAGCCTATAGCGACCGTCCGGAAGGTCTAAGGGGAATTCACCTTGTTTGTCGGTGAAGAGCGTGAGCGCGGTATTGATGTTTTGGATGGCGGCGCCTTCCAACGGCTCACGCGTTTTTAAGGAGATGACTTTTCCCTTAACCTGGCCCTGTTTAGAGTATGCTGACGGGTTTTTCTGCTGGGCGCTGGCCGGAAAATTTAGGCAAAGCGCGGCCAATACGATGGTTTGAATCGTTTTTTTCATGTGATATGTGGGTTAGTTGGTTTCTTTCTCTTTTTTCTAGGATTGCTGTTGAGTGTAGCTCATGTACATGGTCTTTAACAGTTCATCCAGGCTTTCGTAGAAAGAGAGCAGGTTGAACCATTCATTTGCGCTTAGTATCTCTGTGCGATTGGCTACCGTACTGAGTTTAAATAGCTGCCATAGTAAGGTTCCGCATTCATCCAGGTCGTAATCTTTAAAGAAACCTGTGGTTTGAGGATGGTTAAAGCAAGTACAATTGTTCGTTTTCTCCATAAAAAGAGGGTAAGCATTTGGATTTTTTGTTGATAATGAGTTGAATTCCGGGGCTGGAAGGTTCCTGCCTTGCGCAGGAATGACTGGCTCGCGAGGAAGCTAATCTGGAGGACAGATGATGAGGATGTAAGTGGTCATATGAATTTGGTTAGTTAATTGAATTGCAGATGGTTTGACAATTCTGGAGAGGTCTCCAAAATTTTGGAGGAGAGCAGTTTGATTGGAGTGATGTGGCTTTAAGGCGGTGATAGAGGCCTTGCGGATAGCACCGCGGGTAAGGCAAGAAGAGTGAAAAATTTGGTTATTCATTGCTCCTTCTATATGGAATATCTGAACAATGAACCTAGGGGAAAATCAATGAGCCACCCTCCGTACGCTTATACACCCCCTAGGAGAGGTAGAAATATTTCTATTTCTTTAGCACGCAATACGGAGAGTGGCCCATTTCTACAAATATATAGAAAACGGGCATTCACTCAACCATACCTTGCGTGCTTGTAGATTTCCTAGGTCTGTATAAGCAAGGTTCTTTGTTCGAATACCTAACATATCCAATGTGTTATATCACACATTGAATCCTATGTAAATGTAGATAAAGGATTTGTAATTGTGGCAATATTGCCACGAATAATTTATCTCATTTGTTGCAATTTCCCTCCACAACACAATGAAGGCAGATTATCAAAAGCATTTTTCTAATATTGGTCAAAATCTACTTAGATTAAGAACAGAACAAGGATTAAGTCAACAAGAATTGGCTAACAAGTGTAATGTAGATCGAGCAAAAATTAGCAAGTTGGAAAATGGAAGAGTTGATTTTATGTATTCAACACTTTTAGATATTGCAGACGCTTTAGGTGCTGTCTCTTATACACATCTAAAAGAGGGGGGGGGGGGGGGGGGGGGGGGGGGGGGGGGGGGGGGGGGGGG
>NZ_JAELTV010000799.1 GCF_016429005.1 Pedobacter sp. ASV19 | reverse complement strand
CTGCAGCGTCAGATGTGTATAAGAGACAGAGATTAAGTTGATCAACCAAAACCCTATATTTGCTATAGGGTTGGTGCTCGCTTATGTCTTTTGCGGGAGCCCTTCTGAAAGGAAGGGTGGCTTTGTCAGAGCCAAGTTGCATTAGATTAAGTGAGTAACCAACCCTATTGTTTTGGTTGGTTACTGCTTATTTGAGGCTTATTTAATGTTAAAATTAAATGAGATCAAAATATGGAAACGCAACCTTTATCTGCCCTCAATGACCAATCAACGTCTTTTAATAGGTTAATCAGATTGTTAATCTGGAAGTTTGAGCCTTTACAACTCTTCTG
Organism: Pedobacter sp. ASV19; assembly: GCF_016429005.1. Taxonomy (GTDB): domain Bacteria; phylum Bacteroidota; class Bacteroidia; order Sphingobacteriales; family Sphingobacteriaceae; genus Pedobacter. The sequence continues at coordinate 397 of NZ_JAELTV010000799.1, read as the reverse complement.
TTTCGCTCAAAGTAGTGACTATAAAGAAAGCAGTAGCTGTTTTACAACCAAGAAGGAAAATGTTAATTGTCATTATTGCTTGTTAATGGTAACAGCGTCAGATGTACCAACAGTACAAAAGTTCATCAACGCACGCTTTAAAACTGGTGGGATCACTGTCCTTTGCCATAACCAAAAAACGGTTTACGATGCAATCAAGGCTAAGAATAGGTTCTTTGTAACCATATATAGCCATGCACAATTATTATATAGCCATAATGAATTGGTACAATCTGAATACGTCAGAAACTTTAGCCCTTTAAATGCTTTAAAAAAGGCCGAAAGGAAATTCTCACATCATATGGCATTAACAGATGCGTTCTTTGCCGGAGCAACGCATTGTTTAAAAAATGGCTGT
>NZ_JAELTV010000798.1 GCF_016429005.1 Pedobacter sp. ASV19 | reverse complement strand
TGTCTCGTGGGCTCGGAGATGTGTATAAGAGACAGATTATATACAAATCATAGAGGTGATAAATAAAAAAAACAGAAGACATTTACTGTTTTTATGTATTACAGTGTCCCTGATTGTTTTCAGCACCTCTTCTTATGCTCAATCAGCCTATATACAGCATTACACAACAAAAGATGGCTTGCCGAGCAATAATTGCTATTATACCCTGCAGGACTCCAAAGGATATATCTGGATTGGTACAGATGCGGGGGTTTGTCGTTTTGACGGCAACAGGTTTGAAAACTTCTCTATCGACGACGGCTTACCGGATAATCAGATTATCAAGATCAAAGAGGACAAAAGAGGAAGAATCTGGTTTGTAGCATTTAATGGAGAAATGAGTTATTTTCAGGATGGAAAAATCTACAACAGTCTCAATGACAAAAACCTGAAGCTGCTCAAATTTAATGCTGTTGTCATTTCTATCTTTGAAGACACTCAGGGGAGAATTTGGTTTGGGACCAACAAAAACATCCTGTTCAGATTTGATGGAACCTCTCTAACGACGTATACCTCTGATGATTTTTCCAACCAATTGATCTCCGCTCATATTAATGAAGATGCAAAAGGCAGAATATGGGTATATAGTGAACATTGCATCCGGTACTTTGAAAACGGGGTATTTAAAAGAACCAGTTACCCCCCCCTGAGGCTGTCTCTTATACACATCTGACGCTGCCGACGAACGTTAG
>NZ_JAELTV010000797.1 GCF_016429005.1 Pedobacter sp. ASV19 | reverse complement strand
AGATGTGTATAAGAGACAGGTTCACAACAGAATGGAATTGAATTTGGTTCCTATGTGTTAATAATGCAAACTCCCAGACAAATTCACATTAACAAAATACAAGAATCCAATATTAACTTTAAGAAAAATAAGTTTATCTTAGCCCGTTTAATAGGGCTTTCAATTAACTTAAACCAAATGTTCAACTAACGCTATATCTCTAACTTCATTTATTAAAGAAAGACTATTCAAATGAATCCTCCAAAAAAAGAGCCAAAAAAATCCCAAATCATCCCGGTAATGAGGATGTGATTGTTCACGAGAACGAGAAGTCTTTTTTAAATCTGGTTGCCAGAATTCTCGCGGATATTTTTTGAAAGAAATGGAAGAAGGAGATTGTAAAAAAAGAACCAAAAGCACCTGACTGGAAAAGCCCGCATAGAAATAGCATTTAGTAAGGCAAGCGGACGCTGTTTGAACAGCTGAATATCAATCATTTACAAAAGTTATTTTAGAACAATAAAAAATTTTCAAACAACTGAATATCAATCAATTATAGATTATATACTTTTGTATTCAAAGGTGATATTTGATAAAAATAAAAACGCAACTATTTGATAGTAAGATAATTAAATTCGTAATTTTAACATCTTGTACACCTAAACGGATTCGAACCACAAAAGTATAATAATATATTTCCTGTCTCTTATACACATCTGAC
>NZ_JAELTV010000796.1 GCF_016429005.1 Pedobacter sp. ASV19 | reverse complement strand
GATCTGTATTACAGACGCATTCGCAGAGAAGGTTTGATATGGAATTATAAACGGGTGCGCCGTGTTTATCTTTTGTTGGGCATGAACCGTCGTAGAAAGGTTCGCAAAAGGATTCCAGCTCGTGTTAAACAGCCGCTAGTTCAGCCTGAAAATGCTGGAGACACCTGGTCAATAGATTTCATGAGCGATGTGCTAACTAATAAAAGAAAGTTTAGAACCCTGAATGTTATAGATGATTTTAACCGGCAGGCCATTGCTGTAGAAGTTGCACATAGCATGCCTGCAATTACAGTGACTGGCTTACTGAGTAGGATTATTAGGGAGCATGGTAAACCAAAGCGAATCAGAACGGATAATGGTCCCGAATTTATCAGCAAAGAATTCCAGCAATGGTGTGCTGGGAATGATATTGAATTACAATACATACAGCCAGGACGGCCAATGCAGAATGGGTATATTGAACGATTCAATCGAACATTCAGAGAGAACATATTAGATGCATATCTATTTGAGGATACCATGCAGGTGCAGATTCTTACAGAGGAATGGATGCAAGATTATAACTACTCAAGGCCACACGAAGCCCTAAATGGCAAAACGCCAATGGAGTATAAAGCCCTGCCGGCGGCGTGTTCCAACTAATCCAACTCGAAAAAAGTTGGATTAGTTGGAACATATATTATAAATTTGAGTTCTCGTCAGCAGACCGGTTCGAAATCCGGGAGGGTTACA
>NZ_JAELTV010000795.1 GCF_016429005.1 Pedobacter sp. ASV19 | reverse complement strand
CTTATGGCTCAGCCATGTTAAGGTTGAAGATGATCAATACGTATGTACATTGAAATCGGCTAATGAAATCAACATTTCAGAGAATTTTTTTAAATATCTGATCGATGGACAAACCAGTTTTAATAAGGCTATAAAAAAGCTAAAAGCTGAAGACCCAAAGGTTGTAGTACCCCAAATTACGGCAGAATATTTGCAGAGCCTTTTACAATAGTTTATTAACAGTTAAAGTTCGTTAAAAATAAAGAAGCTATCCTCCAAATATGGCGAAGAGAGAATGTAAAATAAACTGTGTCTCTAAGTGAATAACTAACTAATTGACACAATTTATTTTACATTCTCTCTTCCAATCCAAATATCGCCGAGGCGTTTTGCATAATAGACTTCATTTTCTCGCTGTACTTTCTTCATATAGCCGTCATTTAGCAAATCATCAGCTGCGAAATCTGCATAGTCAAAATCACTCCCAAAATGCAAATGTTCTTCATCAGCTATAAACTTCCTTTCCATTAAAACCAAGTTCATATTTGTTTTTCTCCCAATCAACTAATAAAATGCGATCTTCTTTGAGAAGAAAAGATGGTTCGTTATCAGATGAAACAAATATATCACGCCCAGAGCTGTCTCTTATACACATCT
>NZ_JAELTV010000794.1 GCF_016429005.1 Pedobacter sp. ASV19 | reverse complement strand
TTCTGGGAATTTCTGGCGAATGATCGCTCCTGCCAACATTTCAAATTTGGCACTATCGGTCATTGCTTTTAAACGCTCCGCAGTAGTCATGACAATATTGTAGTTAGAAATTTGACAAAGAGAATTGTATTGTTGCAATTACCTCAACCATAGAATATTTTTTTTTTATAAAGAGCATCTTCAAAGATAAGAGCCTATATTACAAATCAAAAAACTATAAGACTTCTTTTTTCAAACCACTATCTTACAGCATACCACAAATTTGTATTAGCCTGCCACCAAAAGAAGAATGGGAAGAATCTGCAAGCAACCAACAGCCATTCTAAAAATGTTATTGGAAACAAAACGAAATCTCTCAAAGTAATTACACACCTTCTGTGTTCTAAAAACCGACAAATCACTAACCTCTTCCTCACTTTTACTTTGTTCCTGCTCCTCTTGAATACTTGGCTCCTCGGGTTCCTCTTCAACTTCATCCTCATCTTGCTCCTGTTCTTTTACATTACCAGATAAACCGCAACCTCCTTCCTCGTCAATCTGTATTTCATACTGTTTAACATCGTAAATGGTAAAGCTACACCGTCCATCTTCATCAACATCCTCAGGAGTAAAATGACTGCTATCAAGCTATCCACCATTTGGCCAATCTGTTCTAATTAGCTCCCCATTTTCCACTTCAACATTTAGCGTATAAGTAGATGAAGTTCCAGTACTCGGATTATAATAATCAATAG
>NZ_JAELTV010000793.1 GCF_016429005.1 Pedobacter sp. ASV19 | reverse complement strand
GTATACAGCTACTAAAATTGTAGTGGACAGGAAAGTCAGGTTAATGGCCAACCCATAAGCTCCCTCCATATGAATGGATTTCTTAAAGATCAAGACCACCATAATACAACCCGCACATAAAAGCCAGTTGATAGAAGGAACATAAATTTGCCCCTTTTGGTTACTTGGATAATTGATCCGCACTTTTGGCCAGAGATTTAACCGGACAGCCTCCGCAATTAAAGTAAAAGATCCAGTGATCATAGCCTGACTGGCAATAACCGCCGCAATAGTCGCCAGAGCAACCATAGGTAATAGATAAGATTCGGGAACAATCTGATAAAATGGGTTCTGTGCTGCATTGTAATTCGGATGCTGAAGTAACCAAACGCCTTGTCCAAGGTAGTTCAGCACTAATGTCGTTTTAACAAAGATCCAGCTGATGTGAATATTCTGCTTTCCGCAATGTCCAAGATCAGAATACAGTGCTTCTGCACCCGTCGTACAGAGAAACACCCCACCAAGAATCACCAGTGCTTTAGGGTTAGTAGCCAATAAATGATAGGCGTAATATGGATTTAAGGCCCTGATGATCGAAAGATCCTGGACTACAAAAACAATCCCCAAAAAACCCAGTGTTGCAAACCAGAGGAACATGATTGGCCCAAATAATTTACCAACTGTACTGGTTCCGAATTGCTGGATAATAAATAAAACCACAATAATACCCAGTACCACCGGAATCACCTGGAACC
>NZ_JAELTV010000792.1 GCF_016429005.1 Pedobacter sp. ASV19 | reverse complement strand
CTATTAATGGGGTAAATGATGGTTTCTTCGGCTTTTTTGATTGTATTAATGATCAGGAAACTGCAGACCTCCTTCTAAATACTGCAGCAAACTGGCTGAAAGAAAGAAAGCTGGATACCATGGTAGGACCGGTTAACTTTTCTACCAATGATATATGTGCTTTGTTGATTGAAGGTTTTGATGGCCCGCCTGTCGCTATGATGCCCTATAATGCACCTTATTATCTTTCTTTGCTCGAAAAGGCAGGTTTTCATAAAAAAGTAGATCTTAGAGCATACCGGTTTACTGCTGGTAATTATAATGACAGATCTTCTAAATTGGTGACTGCTTTGCAGGAGCGTTTGACAAGAAGTAACATCGTTATTCGAAAAATTAATGTAAAGAACTTCAAGCAGGAGGCTGCAGCTATCCGTGAGGTTTACAATAAAGCGTGGGATAAGAACCTTGGCTTTGTTCCCATGACAAATGAGGAGTTTGATTATACAGCAAAGGATCTAAAGATGATCATGGATCCTGATTTCTGTCTGTTGGCAGAACAGGACGGAAAGATTGTTGGCTTTGCTTTGGCGGTACCAGATATTAATCAGGTGTTGATCAAGATCAAAAGAGGCCGGCTTTTTCCTACGGGCTTGTATAAATTGCTTACACAAAAAAGCAAAATTCAGGGCATCCGTATTCTACTTCTTGGAGCTGTCTCTTATACACATCT
>NZ_JAELTV010000791.1 GCF_016429005.1 Pedobacter sp. ASV19 | reverse complement strand
CCCCCCCCCCCCCCTCCATCCCCCCCCTCCCACCGACCCCTACACCGGCTAACGTTCGTCGGCAGCGTCAGATGTGTATAAGAGACAGTCATATTATAACGCCTATCCCATGGCAGGACGGCTCACCAAATGAGAATTTATTTTTGAACCACGGTTTGTACAACCTGGGATACCTTGGACTTACAAAAAAAGGTGATTACATGAAGCTTCTGGACTGGTGGGAAAACAGAACCTTGAATATGGGTTACAATAGAACCCGGCACGGGCTCTTTGTTGATCAGTTATGGATAAATTATGTACCTCTATTTTTTCCCGGATCTACTAAAATCCTGTTTGATCAAGGCTGCAATATGGGTCCATGGAACTTACATGAGCGCTCTTTAAGCTATAAAGACAATAAATTCTTAGTGAACGATAGCGCATCCTTAAAATTCTATCACTTTAGTTCTTATAAGTACAACCAACATGAAATTTCCGGAAACTACCGGTATACATTTGCAAGCAATCCCGATGTAAAGCCGCTTTATGACTTATATCAGGAAAAAATGATTGCATCCGGAGTGAAGCTGTATTCTGGAAAAAAATGGGCTTATGAGCAGAAGAAACCGTTTTTCTCTAAATTTCTAAAGAAGAAAAAATAAAATAACCGGCTTATGATCTGTCTCTTATAAAAATATGACGCTGACGACGAACGTTAACAAGAGTAGATCGCGGGAGACGAAGGATAAGTAGAGAAG
>NZ_JAELTV010000790.1 GCF_016429005.1 Pedobacter sp. ASV19 | reverse complement strand
CCCCCCCCCCCCCCCCCCCCCCCCCCCCCCCCCCCCCCCCCCCCCCCCCCACATTTTCAATCAGAAGACGGCATACGCGATAGAGCTGCCTGTCTCGTGGGCTCGGAGATGTGTATAAGAGACAGTTAACTTTTTTTGAACAAATCTCATTTCAAAGGGGATAAACAGATTTCCTTTAATAGAGTCAACTACAGGATTTGGAAAAGCTATAATTGCATGCGAATCATTCAAATCGGCAACCAATTCCATACATGTTTTTGCATATTCATCTTTGTTTACCGAACACACAAACCGAGGAATGTAATAGGACAATTTATCCTTCCAATCCTTTAGAAGGTGTCTATATGGATAAAAATATTGTATTTTATTCCAATAACTGTACAAGGAAAGTAGCCTGATGCCTGCATCTGGGTATGATGTGGCGTCATATTTATTTTCATGAATAAAAACTGGGTTTCCGATGTTGTCAGCTTGTTTAATATAAAACTGCTGGTTTTTGGGAACATAGTTAGTCTTGATGTATTCGAGCTTCTTTGCTAAAGAAACAGGAAGGTTTCCTTTCTGAAATAAAGAACCATAATCTGGTTCCAATTGGATATTTCTAGAATCTATGGCATCAGCCTTTTTATTTTTCTTTACTTTCCCAAGTCCGTCTAGCCATTTTTCTACAAGTTCATAGCATTCTTTATCTGTTTTTAGACTTAAAAATTTTGGTAGTAACCGGAACAGCTCAGCATCC
>NZ_JAELTV010000078.1 GCF_016429005.1 Pedobacter sp. ASV19 | reverse complement strand
GGCAACGTTCAAATTGTAGTAGACTTTAATAATACGCCGGAAGAACTCTTGAAAAGGATTACGACCGGCGCAGCTATTGCAGTTCAGGGTACTGTTGTTGAATCTCTGGGCAAAGGTCAGAAGATTGACATTAAGGCCTCCTCTATTGAGATATTAGGAGATAGTGACCCTGAAAAATTCCCTTTACAACCTAAAAAACACAGCCTGGAGTTCCTTCGCGAAATCGCCCACTTAAGGTTCAGAACAAATACGTTTAATGCGGTATTTAAAGTACGTCATGCTTTAGCCTTTGCTATTCATCAGTTTTACAATGAGCGGGGTTTTGTATATATGCACACGCCGATCATCACAGCTTCTGATGCAGAGGGTGCAGGTGAGATGTTTAAGGTAACTACCCTTGATTTTGACAACACACCTCGTACAGAAGATGGTCAGGTGGATTATTCTGAAGATTTCTTTGCACGTCCAACCAACTTAACCGTTTCAGGACAACTGGAAGGTGAACTTGCAGCAATGGCTTTTGGCCAGATCTATACTTTTGGACCTACTTTCAGGGCAGAAAACTCCAATACGACCCGTCACCTTGCTGAATTCTGGATGGTAGAACCTGAAGTGGCTTTTGCTGATCTGGAAGACAACATGACTTTGGCGGAGGATATGCTGAAATATGTGATCAGCTATGCTTTGGAAAACTGCAAAGATGAACTGGAATTCCTGAACAACCGCTTGCTGGAAGAGGAAAAATCAAAACCTCAGAACGAAAGAAGTGAATTGTCTTTGCTGGAGAAACTGAATTTCTGTCTGGGAAATGATTTTGAAAGATTAACCTATACACAAGCTATAGCCATTTTAAAATCTTCTAAACCAAACCAGAAGAAACAGTTTAAATACCTGATTGACGAATGGGGTGCAGATTTACAATCGGAACATGAGCGTTACCTGGTAGAGAAACATTTCAAAAAACCGGTGATCCTAACGGATTATCCAGCCGATATAAAATCTTTCTACATGCGTCAGAATGAGCCGGATGAGCAAGGAAGAAAGACTGTTGCTGCGATGGATATCTTATTCCCGGGCATTGGGGAGATTATTGGTGGTTCTCAAAGGGAAGAACGACTTGATAAGTTAACACAGCGTATGGAGGATTTAAATATCCCTCAGGAAGAACTTTGGTGGTTCCTGGATACGCGCCGTTTTGGTACTGCTCCGCACTCTGGTTTTGGCTTAGGCTTTGAGCGTTTAACTTTGTTTGTAACCGGAATGACCAATATCAGGGATGTAATTGCTTTCCCTCGTTTCCCGAACAACGCAGAATTCTAAATACCTTTTATAATAAGAAAAAAAGCCCTGTTAATCAATAACAGGGCTTTTCTTTGGAATAAGATTTCTTTAATGTCCGTGATTCAGATTGTCTGAATAAGAATTTGCATGCGCATAATCTATAGAAGACACCTTATAATCTGTAGGTGCAAAACTTGCTGATGTACTGAGCGCCATACCCAACTCAAAACGAAGCGGATACGGGGTCTGCAATAAGCTGCCTTCCGGGATATAAGGGAAAGTCTCAATATAAGACTGCGTCATATTCTGTGCAATTCGTCTGTTGATATAAGCACGTGTAAGCTGATATGGATGATGTAAACCAGCCGCACCCAGTAATTCAACTGCACTGGCCACGGTAAGACGATGAAAGTTAAATACACGTACTTTTTTATCATCTACCACCAAACCTTTCATCAGGCTTGGGTCTTGTGTAGCGACACCCGTAGGACAGGTATTACTGTTGCATTCCAATGCCTGGATACAGCCTAATGCAAACATCATGGCTCTTGCAGCATTACACATATCTGCTCCTAAAGCAATATTCTTCACCAGGTCAAAACCCGAAGCTACTTTTCCTGAGGCAATGATTTTGATGTGTTTTTTAATTCCAAAACCAGTTAACACATCGTGTACGAAAGCAACACCTTCTCTTAATGGCATCCCCACCGCGTTAGAGAACTCCTGTGGCGAAGCCCCTGTACCACCTTCTCCCCCATCTACGGTAATAAAATCGGGATAGGTGTTCATTTCTATCATGGCTTTACAAATGGCAAAGAATTCGCTTTTACGTCCTATACACAGTTTAAAGCCGACCGGTTTACCTCCAGAAAGGTCACGAAGCTTTTTAATAAAAGCGATCATTTCTATTGGCGTGGTAAATGCGGAATGCCCTGGAGGAGAAATCACATCGAAACCTTCTTTAACCAGCCTGATCCTGGAAATCTCGGGTGTTACTTTTTTAGCCGGAAGTATACCTCCATGTCCTGGTTTTGCCCCCTGGGAAAGTTTTATTTCGATCATTTTGACCTGCTCCAGTTTAGAGCGCTCAGCAAAGGCATCAAAGTTAAACGTTCCGTCGTGATGACGGCAACCAAAATAACCCGTTCCAATTTGCCAGATTAAATCTCCTCCAGGCTTCAGGTGATAATCACTGATTCCTCCTTCACCTGTGTTATGGGCAAAATTACCCATTTTTGCGCCGCCATTGAGGGCCATGATGGCATTCTGGCTTAATGAGCCAAAGCTCATTGCCGAAACATTATAAATACTGGCAGAATAAGGCTGTGCGCAGTCCGGGCCTCCAACCAATACCCGCGGGTCTTCATTCAATTCATGATGACTGATGGCCGATATGCTATGACTCAACCATTCATAACCATTTTCATACACGTCAAGCTGGGTACCAAATGGGATAGTGTCATTTTCTTTTTTTGCACGCTGATAGATCAAAGAGCGGTTTAACCTGCTGAATGGCTTACCATTGGTATCACTTTCTACAAAATATTGGTATACTTTAGGCCGCAGATCCTCCATGAGATATCTTAAATGGCCCAATACGGGATAGTTCCTTACAATACTGTGTTTAGGCTGGTACAAATCATACACACCGAGGATTACAATTGGCCCTACAAAAATAAAGGCCCAGAAAAACGGAGGCCAGGCCAAACCTGTCATCACTGTAGCAGTGACCAGGAATGCAGCAATTGCGATAAATGCTTTTCTCATATTATCAAAATACTAAAATAACCCCAATAGTACGAGATTTCTCAAGATACAGACGAAAGTTTTTCATATTTTTACATATGCTAATCAAAATCTATCCGGAAAATCCGAACCCTAAAGCTATAGAGCAAGCGGTTGAAGTTTTAAAAAAAGGTGGGTTGATCATCTATCCTACTGATACTGTGTATGGACTGGGATGTGACATCACCAACCAAAAAGCAATAGAGCGGATTTGTCATTTAAGAGGCATAAAACCAGACAAGGCAAATTTCTCCTTTATCTGCTCTGATTTACGGCACATTTCTGATTACATCAAACCGATTGATACCACCACTTTCCGGGTATTGAAAAAGGCCTTACCTGGTCCTTATACTTTTATTCTGAATGCCAATAATAATGTACCAAAATTATTGAGCTCTAAAAAGAAAACAGTAGGTATAAGGGTACCTGACAACGCGATTGCGCAGGAAATTGTAAGGCAACTGGGCAATCCGATCATCTCTGCTTCTATCAAGGATGATGATGAATTGATCGAGTATTCTACAGATCCTGAACTGATCCATGAGAAATATGAAGATACGGTTGACCTGGTGATTGACGGAGGCTATGGAGACAATGAGCCTTCTACAGTGATCGACTGTACTTCGGGCGATTTCGAGGTGATCAGAGAGGGAAAAGGAAGTTTGGAAGACTTATTCTAGTCTCCCAAACTGTAGGTATTTTCTATTCGGAAATAGATTTCATGAATTTCTGAATAGCGGTTGCAGATTTGTCTTCCGAAAGGACCTTAACAAAGGCCGTTCCTATGATGGCGCCATTGGCAAACTGACAGGCTTTATCGAAGGTTGCTTTATTGTTGATACCAAATCCAATCATGGTTGGGTTCTTGAGTTTCATACCAGCAATCCTGGCGAAATAGTCTTCTGTATTTTGAGAGACCTGCAGATTTTTTCCTGTAGTTGCTGAAGAAGAGATCAGGTAAACAAAACCTGTACTGAGTTCATCTATTTTCCGGATGCGCTCCTCGGAGGTTTGTGGGGTAACCAGGAAGATGTTGCTCAGGTTATATTGCTTAAAAATCTCCTGGTAATGCTCTTCGTATTCGGCCATAGGCAGGTCTGGAACAATACAGCCATCTACACCCACTTCTGCACAGGCTTTACAAAAATTTTCTACACCAAACTGCAGCATTGGATTCACATAGCCCATCAGAAGAATGGGAATATTGATCCTGGATCGCAGGTCTTTCAACTGGTTAAAAAGGGTTTTAAGATCCATTCCCTTCTCCAGTGCCTGTTTACTGCTGGCTTGTATCACCGGGCCATCGGCGACAGGATCGGAATAAGGAAATCCGATTTCCAGCATATCGGCTCCCGCCCGCTCAAGCTCTTCAGCAATCAGTAAGGTATCGCCCAGCTCAGGAAAGCCTGCTGTATAATAAATAGAGAGGATATTAGATGGTTTTTCCTGGAATAATTTATTGATTCTGTTCATCGTCTTGCTGATTATAGTCCAAAGTATTTCATATAGGTGTCCATGTCTTTGTCTCCCCTTCCGGAAAGGCATACCACTACATTTTCATGACCTGTAAAGGTCATTTTTTCTAAATATGCCAATGCGTGCGCACTTTCTATAGCAGGAATAATGCCCTCCAGCTGCGTACAAAGAAGTCCGGCCTGCAGGGATTCATCGTCTGTGATGGACACGTATTTACCTCTGCCTGTTTTGAACAAGTGGGCATGCTGTGGACCAATACCTGGATAATCTAATCCTGCAGATACAGAAAAAGGCTCTACAACTTGTCCATCTTCGGTTTGCATCAGGATACTTCTGCTTCCATGCAATACACCTTCTTTACCCAGCGCAGTTGTTGCCGCAGAATGGCCGCTGCTTACCCCTTGTCCGGCTGCTTCTACAGCAACCAGTTTTACGTTCTCGTCATTAATGAAGTGGTAGAACATGCCCATGGCATTGCTTCCGCCACCTACACAGGCCAGAACATAATCAGGCTGGTCGCTACCGGTTTGTTCTTTCAATTGTTTTTTGGTCTCTTCAGAAATGATGGATTGAAAAATGGCCACCATATCCGGATACGGGTGCGGCCCAACTACGGAACCGATAATATAATGGGTGTCTACAGGATTATTTACCCAGTCGCGCATGGCTTCATTGGTCGCATCTTTCAGGGTTTTGGAACCTGAAGTAGCAGGAACAACTTTAGCCCCAAGCATTTTCATACGGGCCACATTCGGCGCCTGGCGCTCGATATCAATTTCTCCCATATAGACCACACATTCCAAACCGCGAAGGGCACATACTGTTGCTGTGGCTACACCATGCTGTCCGGCACCGGTTTCTGCGATAATGCGTTTTTTACCAAGGCGTTCGGCCAAAAGAATCTGACCAATGGTATTGTTGATCTTATGTGCACCGGTATGATTTAAATCTTCTCTTTTCAAAAAGATATTGGCATTGTATTTTGCAGATAAACGTTTGGCCAGATACAAAGGCGAAGGCCTTCCTACATAGTCTTTTAGCAACTGATGGAATTCTTTTTTGAAAGATTCATCGTTAATGATCTTCAGGTAGTTCTGTCTGAGTTCTTCTACATTAGGATACAGCATTTCCGGGATGTAGGCACCGCCAAAGTCTCCGTAATAGCCTTTTTCGTTGACAAAATAATTCATAGTCTTATTGATTTGATTCCACTTTCTGCTCAGCGGAACAGTTGATTTTTAAATTCTGTTAATTGTACTAAGTTTTTAAGTCCTGGCTCCAGTTCAAATTTACTGTTGATGTCTATGGCATACAGACGTTCGTCTTTGATCTTCCTGATCTCCTCTATACTGTCTAATCCAATGCCGCCACTGAGAAAATAGGGAACGTCCAGGTTATAGCTTTCCAGAAGGGACCAGTTAAAACGCTTTCCCGAACCACCATGATCCGGGGTCTGTGTATCAAAAAGAAAGTAATCTACCATATCGGCATAGGGCACCAGGCTGCCAAAATCAAATGATTCATCAATCCCAAAGGCTTTAATGAGCTCTGTTTCAGGGCTGAACGCCTTTAATTCTGCGCAATAAGATGGACTTTCTTCTCCGTGAAGCTGCAATGCAGACAGCTCAAATTCAACCAGGCGTTCCTGTACTTTTTCCATGTCTTCATCTACAAAAACCCCTGTTTTTTTGATTGATTTTGGTAGTTTCTTTGTAAATACGGGAGATAAATGAGCAGCATAGCGTTTAGATCTGGGATAAAAGATAAAGCCCATATAATCCGGCACCAATGCGGAAACAGCCAGCATATTTGTGGGTTCTCGCATTCCACAGATCTTTAATTTTGGCTGTTTCATGATCCGATAAGTTGTTTAAAGCTGTTCAGGGCATTTTTACCAAGCAAAGATTCTTCTGCCTCATAAAAGCAATCGGCAAAGGATCTGGAACTTTTTATGGTCTGTAGTGCGAGCGCAGCATTGCAAAGCACGACATTGTTCTGGGCGTCGGTTCCTTTTCCATGCAGGATATCGGTAAAGATCCTGGCGGAAGATTCCACAGTATCTCCTCCTTTGATCTCTTGCTCGCTGATCTTTTCAAATCCAAGATCTGAGACTTTGATCATAGCCTCCCCTTTTGGACTGAAGGTTTTAATATCGCAGGTCAGCGAAATTTCATCAAAGCCACCTAAGGCATGAAGGATTGTATAATTTTTATCGGTATCCTGATACAAATAGGCATACAAGCGGGCTAGCTCCAGACTAAAAACGCCTACCAACTGATTTTTGGGCTGGGCCGGATTACACATGGGTCCCAACATATTAAAAAAGGTCTTTACTCCAAGTTCTCTTCGGATGGGCGCAACGGTTTTCATGGCCGGATTAAACAATGGTGCATGGATAAAACAGATACCTGCTGTATCCAGGCTCCGTTTCAGAACATCCTGGTCGTTGGTAAACTGGTATCCCAGATACTCCATCACGTTGGAAGAACCGCAACCGGAAGACACCCCATAATTGCCATGTTTGGCGACTTTATTTCCTGTACCGGCGACTACAAAGGAAGCCAGAGTAGAAATATTAAAGGTATCTTTCCCATCTCCTCCTGTACCGCAAAGATCGATCAGTTCATAATCAGATAGATTGACTTTAACGCAGAGGTCCAGCATGGCATCGCGGAATCCTTGTAATTCCTGTACGGTGATGTTCCGCATACCATAGGCAGTGATGAAGGCGGCAATCTGAGAAGTATTGTATTCGCCCATTGCAATAGAAGTCAGGATCTTCTGTGCTTCAGCACGGCTGAAACTTTTGTTCTCGAAAAGGTGGTTTAATATTTTCTTCATGGCTGTAAAACAAAAAAGGTTGCCTTTTATAGCAACCCTCAAATTATTTATATAAAATAAAACGTACAAAACAGGGTCACACTACGCGCTTGCGTTGTGCCACCACCAAATGTTAAGTCCGTTTGTTAATATCATCGTAAGGCAAAGATGGAATAGTTTTTATTATTTGCAAAACATTTCTTAAAATTATTGAGAATTATGGCATTATTTAAAAGAAAATCGCAGCTGGATGACGATCTTGGATTTGGCACCCGGCCGGTAATTGCCAATCAAAGGTTAATGAATATCAATGGCACTTCCAATGTAAAACGTATTGGGTTGCCATTTTTCAGAACTTCTGATACGTATAACTGGCTGATCTCTATGACATGGAAGAAATTCCTGCTGGTGATCCTTCTTGCTTATATAGTGGTGAATGTACTGTTTGCCTTTTTATATGTAACCATTGGAATAGCACACTTGAAAGGTGCAGAAGGCATTACTCCAAGGGACCATTTTTTTGATGCTTTCTTTTTCTCCGCCCAGACCATTTCTACCGTAGGTTATGGACATATTAGTCCGGATGGTTTCTTGACGAGTATTGTAGCGGCCTTTGAATCTATGTTGGGCTTGCTGGCTTTTGCTTTGGCTACTGGTTTACTCTACGGACGTTTTTCCAGGCCAAATGCAAAGATCATTTACAGTCAGCACATGGTCATTGCTCCTTATAAAGGCATCAAGGGCCTAATGTTCAGAATGGCAAACCTGAGGAACAATCAGCTGATTGAAGTGGAGGTCCAGGTGGTGATGTCTTATAATGAAACGATAGATGGGAAGAAGACGCGCCGGTTTTACCCTCTGGAACTGGAAAGGTCAAAGATTGGCTTACTGCCCATGAGCTGGACAGTAGTTCACCCCATTGATGAGAACAGCCCTATTTATGATAAAACGGCTAAAGACCTGGCAGAAGCGGAAGTAGAATTGCTCATCATGGTGAAAGCTTTTGACGATACCTTTTCGCAAACGGTGCATACCAGAACCTCCTACCGGGATGAAGATATTGTACATCAGGCCAGATTCATCAATATTTTTTCTAACGACAGCAATGGCCAGACCGTCATGGATATGTCGAAAATCGGGCATATTGAAAAACTGGAGTCCAGCGAATAAAACGGAATTTATTTGATCAATGCCTTTTTCTCTTTCGTAAAATGATTATAGACCAGTTTATCAGCCAGGCCAGGCAGCAATTTATTGATCCAAACCGTCAATTTTCCCTGGGCAGTCATCACCAGTGTCCGTTTGCGGGCTGAAACTCCGTCAACAATACGGCGGGCAACTTCTTCCGCAGACATCATTTTTCCTTCTTCCATACTGGTTTCGCCATGAGAGGCGCCATCTTTAGATAGTGCGGCAACACGGATATTGGAGGTTGTAAACCCAGGGCAAGCCACCATAACATGAACGCCTGTAGGTAAAAGTTCTGTACGTAAAGATTCCATAAAACCATTCATCGCAAATTTCGAAGCAGAATATCCTGTCCTGCCCGGCAGCCCCCGATAACCGGCAATGGAAGAAACGCCAATAATACTGCCCTTGGTTTTCAGAATTTCATCCAAAGCATATTTGGTACAGTAAACGGTTCCCCAGAAATTCACATCCATCAGGTTTTTAAGAACAGATAAATCCAGCTCGTTGAATAAAGCCCGCATAGACAATCCGGCATTATTAACCAGGATATCAATCTGATTAAAGGTGAGCAGGGCTTGTTTGACAATACCTTTGCAATCTTCTTCCTTGCTCACATCAGCCTGTACAGCAACGGCTTTGATGTTGTATTTTCTTTCCAGCTCAGCGGTGATTTCACAGAGATTTACATATTGTCTTGCAGCCAGAACGAGATTAGCTCCGCGTTTTGCAAATTCTTCGGCGCAAGCCTTACCAATGCCGGAAGAGGCTCCGGTAATCACTACAACTTTATTCTTAAATTCCATGGAATGTATTTAACTGGATGATCATCTGATACTGGATTCGTAAGGTACTCTGGTTACAATAGAACGCCCTAATGTAATCTCATCGGCATATTCTAATTCTCCGCCAAAGGCAATCCCCCTGGCAATAGTAGTGATGGGGATTTGAAAATCCTTAAGTTTTTTATACAAGTAGAAAAGTGTGGTATCTCCTTCCATCGTAGCGCTAAGTGCCAGGATGATCTCTTTGACAGGCGTAGTGGCCACAC
This sequence comes from Pedobacter sp. ASV19, assembly GCF_016429005.1. GTDB lineage: Bacteria > Bacteroidota > Bacteroidia > Sphingobacteriales > Sphingobacteriaceae > Pedobacter. The sequence continues at coordinate 10,173 of NZ_JAELTV010000078.1, read as the reverse complement.
GCTGGACCAGCGAATCGATAAAGAGATCTGAAGGACCGATTCCATCCATCGGAGAGATTAAGCCGCTCAGGACATGATATACACCAAAATACTGCGAAGTATTTTCTACAGCCATCACATCCCTGGTATCTTCTACTACACAGATCACTTCTTTATCTCTTTTGGGTGCAGTACAAATTTCACAAATCTCCTGATCGGAGATGTTATGACAGATGCTGCAATGTTTAATTTCGTTTCTAAGCCTGATCACAGAACTACCGAAATGCTCTACTTCTTCCTTTTCTCTGTTTAATAAATGTAGCACCAGCCGAAGTGCGGTTTTTTGACCTACTCCCGGTAGTTTAGCAAATTCATTTACAGCATCCTCCAGTAATTTTGAAGAAAAATTCATTTTACAAACTTATATAAATTGATTTAGCATTTGTGAGCGGCGCAAAAAATATTTACGATTTATGAATAATTCTAAACAGCTGGTTGTTCCATTCTGAGCTGCCTGAAAATGGCTGCAGGGAAATTTATCTGCTCTTATTTGATTTTTAGAAGATGATTTTCTTACATTTAGAACCTAAAAACATACTATGAGTCCAGCGATACTTTTGTCTTTTTTAATCGGTTATTTTCTGATCCTGATTGTTATTGCCTTTGCCACTTCAAAGAAATCGTCTGACAACTCTACTTTCTTTATTGCCAACCGGAATTCCAAATGGTACCTGGTTGCTTTTGGTATGATTGGCACAGCTTTATCCGGGGTTACCTTTATCTCAGTTCCCGGGGAGGTGGGTGCACCCTCGGGTAATCAGTTCCAGTATTTCCAGTTTGTACTGGGCAATGCGATTGGCTTTATTATTATTGCTACCGTATTGCTGCCCTTGTACTACAGGATGAAACTGACCTCTATTTACAGTTATATTGAGCAACGGCTGGGTTATTACAGTTATAAAACGGCTGCTTCTATCTTCCTGATCAGCCGGACTATTGGTTCTGCTTTCCGTTTATATCTGGTGGTTATCGTATTACAGCGTTTTATATTTGACAGTTATGGTGTTCCTTTCTGGGCCACGGTACTGATCTCGCTTGGTTTGATCTGGTCTTATACATTTAAAGGCGGATTAAAAACCATTATTATTACAGATACCTTACAGACTTTTTTCCTGGTGCTTTCTGTTTTCCTGACTTTGTATTTTATCTGCAATAGCCTGGACCTGGATATTCCAAAGGCCTTTGAAACCGTGAAGAACAGCGGCTACTCCAAGATATTTTTCTATGAGGATTTCCTGACGAGTAATTTCCACTTCAGTAAGCAGTTGCTGGGCGGAATTTTTGTAACGATAGCAATGACTGGTCTTGATCAGGATTTGATGCAGAAGAACCTGAGTATGAAAACGATCAAAGAGGCTCAAAAGAACATGTTTACTTTTACAGGTGTATTTGTGGTTCTGAATATTTTCTTTTTAAGTGTTGGGGCCTTGTTATACATTTATGCAACAAAGAATGGGATTGCAATTCCTTTAGATCATATTACAGGTAAGCCCAGAACGGATTTCCTTTTCCCCGAGATCGCTTTAAATCATTTGAGTGTGATTCCGGCTATTGTTTTTATGCTGGGCCTAACGGCTGCTACTTTTGCGACAACGGATTCTGCGTTAACGGCTTTGACAACGTCTTTCTGTGTAGATTTTCTGCACATGGATAAGCGGGAGGATTCCAATTCAAAGGAGGCGGTAAAAAAACGCCATACCGTACATATTGGTTTTTCTATCGTTCTTTTCCTGGTGATTATCATATTTAATGCGGTGAACGATGAGTCTGTTGTGAAAGGGATATTTAAGGTGGCTTCTTATACTTACGGTCCGCTTTTGGGTTTATATAGTTTTGGCCTTTTTGTGAAAAGGGGTTTACATGATAAATTAGTACCTTTAGTCTGCATCCTCTCTCCTGCTGTATGCTATTTATTAAATGCATACTCTGCAGAGTTGCTGGGTGGTTATGTCTTTAGTGTAGAGTTGATCCTGGTGAATGGTTTGATCACCTTTATCGGTTTATTACTGATCAGTAAAAAAACAGATCTGCAAACAAAATTTTAGAACATTAATCTATTTAGAATGACAAGTGAAGAGAAAATAAGAAGTGCGTTTGAAAATAAAAACTGGCAGGAGATTAAAGTAACTGACTCCTGGCAAATCTTCAAAATCATGGCTGAATTTGTAGACGGCTTTGAGAAACTGGCTAAAATTGGTCCTTGTGTATCGATCTTCGGATCTGCCAGGACTGCGGAAACGAATCCTTATTATGAGATTGCTGTGGAATGCGGAAGGTTGTTGACCGAACGTGGTTATGGTGTGATTACGGGCGGTGGTCCGGGCATCATGGAAGCGGGTAACAAGGGTGCGCATATGAATGGTGGTAAGTCTGTGGGTTTAAATATTGACTTGCCTTTTGAGCAGTTTCATAATAAGTATATTGACCATAATAAGCTCCTGGAATTTGATTATTTCTTTATTCGTAAGGTTATGTTTATGAAATATTCTCAGGGCTTTATCGTATTGCCTGGCGGTATGGGAACTATGGATGAGTTATTTGAGGCGATCACTTTGATCCAAACTGGCAAGGTTGCCCGTTTCCCTATTGTTTTAGTGGGTAAATCTTACTGGAGCGGTCTGGTAGACTGGATCACAACGACCATGCTTCAGAAAGAACACAATATTCATGCGGAGGATTTAAACTTGTTCCGTCTGGTGGATACTGCAGAAGAAGCTGCTGAGCATATTTTCAGGTTCTATGACAAGTATGTATTGAAACCGAACTTTTAGGGAGTGTTATTATACAACAAATCTTAATATATCTACTTCAAGGTTTAAGAAGGGGGTGTTATTGTACCACAAAATCTTAATATATCTACTCCAAGGCTAGCGCCGGCTTAGGCGCCCTGAAGGGGGCGCAAACCCGTCAAGGCCTTTCCGCAGATATATTAAGATTTTGTTTGCGCCATAAGCATGGGGGATATCCGGGCAGGGAGCAGAACGGAATACACAGAACAGTTCATTTAATAGATAGGAATCAAAGCTGCTCAATGACTAATCCTGATCAGACAGGACAGTGTAGATATTCTCCGTTGGCCGGCCAATAACAGCCTTATCACCAGATACAACAATTGGCCGCTCTATCAAAATAGGATTTTCAACCATTGCAGAGATCCACTCCTCTTCAGAAAGATCCTTTCCTTTATATTTTTCTGTATAAACAGACTCCGTTTTCCGAACAAGATCTTTTGCTGTAATACCCAGCTTTTTAACAATTGCCGTGAGTTCTTCCACCGAAGGCGTATCTTGCAAATAATTCACCACTTCAAATTCTTTTCCACTATCCTCCAAAACCCCCAAAGCACATCGGCTCTTACTGCATCTGTTGTTGTGATATATTGTAATCATCGCTATTAAACTTAAATTTCCTTATTTCTCTTTCCCCGCTATCCACTCCCTTAAACTTCTCTACTTTATCTGCTCCATGTCGGTTTTCCACTCTACCGGTCTCCCTTACCCCTTCTGCCGGGAGTGCTATCCATTCCTTAAAAATTGAGCTGCTGTGAGACGACATGCAAAGGTTTTGCCCTTCCGCAAAAGCTTTGAGGAGTCGAATAGCAGTTCAATTTTTTAGAAATGGCTAACTCCGCCAGATACCACCAACTTCATGGCATCCGCCGCACTCATCTTCAACGGCTTTATCTTGTCCTTACTCACCACATAAACCTGGCCTGCAAAAGAATAAGAAAAAGGGAAATATACAATCGCTTCTCCAGGCAGATCAATCGCTGCCAGATCACTCTGCGTTAAAAAACCAATCCGCTTCAGGTTACCTTCTACCTCTACCAATACCGGATGGTTAAACTTCTTTTCATCTCCAACAAAAGCTTCTGTTAAATCTTTAATGGAAGAATAAATAAACTTGATGATAGGGAGTTTGTCTAGCATTTTCTGGAACCAGTTGTACATAGGTTCCGTTACAAAATTGGTTACAAAAATACCCGCAGCCAGGATGATCCCTACTACTAAAGCCAGACCCAGTCCAGGAATATTCCGGCTGGCACCAGTTCTGGGATCGACACCAAGAATATTATTGACATTCAGCCAGCTATCTACGGTAGTTACACCCCATACGACAATAAAAATGCTTAATGCAATAGGCAAAACAATCAACAATCCTTTAATCAGGTAATTTAATAATGCCCTTCCAATTCTGTTCATAACTTAATTCTAATCATCGTATAAGTCTGCTTCCGGGTACAGATTTATCCTTGTTTATTCCTGCCGCAAAACTACTCATAAAAATAGATTCGTTTCACTCTTTGAGAAATATTCGTCAGGATCTCATAAGGGATGGTATGAATCTGTTTGGCCAGTTCCAGAATGGGGAGTTCATGCCCAAACACCATCACTTCATCACCATTTTTAACATCCATACCCGTTACATCCAGCATGCACATGTCCATGCATATAGAACCAATTGTTGGCACCAGCTTACCTTTGATCAGCATCCGGCCAACACCATTTCCAAAGCCTCTGGTATAACCGTCGGCATAACCGATTTTTACGGTTGCAATTTGTCCGCCCTCCGGTAAAATACCATTACGGCTGTAGCCTATAGTTTCCATTGGCTTAATCTGCTTCACCTGTGTAACCGTTGTTTTTAGGCTGGCCACCGTTTGTAGTCCTCTGTTGTGTTCCAATCCGCCATCATAGCCATACAATCCAATGCCCAGCCTCACCATGTCAAATTGAGCTTCCGGATGTCTTGAAATGCCCGAAGTATTGGAAATATGCTTGATATAATCGTAATCCAGTTCCAGACTAATTCTTTCTGTAATCTTTTTGAAAAGGTTGATCTGGTACCTGGTAAAATCATCATGCCGGGCTTCTTCGCTCCCAACCAGATGAGAAAAAACGGACTTTACTTTGATGCCATGAGCATGCTTCAGGGTCTGCAATAAGTCGTCTACATCTGTTTCATCAAAACCAAGACGGTGCATACCTGTGTCTATCTTGAGGTGCACGGGATAACCGTGCTCGTGGTCTGGCAAAAAGTTCAGGAAACCTTTCAGGATATCCAGGTTGTACAGCTCCGGCTCCAGTTTGTATTTAACGATGGCTTCAAAAGCTGAAGGTTCGGGACTCATGACCATAATTGGCATGGTAATTCCACCCCTTCTGAGTGCAATGCCTTCATCAGCATAGGCAACAGCCAGGTAATCAATTTTATGGTACTGGAGCACATTGGCAATCTCAAAACTTCCGCTTCCATAAGAAAAAGCCTTTACCATAACCATGATCTTAACACCTGGTTTCAACATGGATTTATAGAATTTAAGATTGCCGGCCAGGGCATTCAGGTCTACTTCCAGAACCGTATCATGTATTTTTTGGGTGAGGAGTTTACTAATTCTTTCAAATTCAAATTTTCTTGCCCCTTTAACCAGAATAGTTTCATTACTGAAATGCAGGCCAGGAAATTTTTCTATAAAATCATGGGTACTGGCATAGAATTCTTTTTCCAGATCGAAAAGGGCCGCAAAGGCTGAGATATTTGGCCCGATACCAATCAGCCGGTTCAGGTGTTTTTGCCGGATCAGAGAGGAAATCTCTTCATAAAGCACATCATTACTTTTTCCCGTTTCCGGAAGATCTGACAGGATCAGCGTTTTTCTAAGGTGCTGGTTCTGCAGGTTCAAAAAATCAAGGGCAATGGCGAGTGAAGAAATATCTGCACTGTAGGAATCGTCAATGACCGAACACTGGTTAATGCCATTTTTTAATTCGAGCCGCATTTTGACCAGTGTAAGCTTTTCCAGTCTGGTATCTGCTTCGTCTGGACTGTAACCTAAGGCAAGCATGGTAGCCCAACAGATAATACCGTTTTCCACTGATGCGCGGTCACGGAAAGGGATCAGGCATTCGATTTCTTCTCCTTTATATTTTGCCCGGATATAACTCCGGCCATCGATTGGCTCAATGAACAAGACCCTCAGATCGGCTTCTGTAGTAGTGCTCCAGGAAAACTTTCTTTGTCCCGGCAGTTCTTTTGCGGACAAGCCCATTGTATACTCTGGTGCATAAATAAGGAGTTCAGCATCCGCAAATAGTTTCAATTTTTCCTGCAATTTTTCTTTCCCTGAAGAGAAACCTTCTGCATGGGCTTCCCCGATATTGGTCAGAATGCCGATGGTAGGCTGTATAATTTCGGCAAGGGCCTCCATTTCTCCACTTTTAGAGATTCCGGCCTCAAAAAGCCCCATAGTATGTTCTTTATCCATCTGCCAAACAGATAAAGGGACACCGATCTGGGAGTTAAAGCTCTTAGGGCTTCTAACAAGATTGTAATCTGTGGCCAGCAACTGGTACAACCATTCTTTGACGATGGTCTTGCCGTTACTGCCTGTAATCGCCAGGACAGGAATATTATACAATTTCCGGTTATAGGCTGCCAATTTCTGGAGCCCTTTGAGCACATTTTCTACCAGCAGGTAATTGGCATCGGAATAGATACCATTATAGTTCTGATCACTAATGACAAAATTCCGGATTCCATGTTCGTAAGCATCTTTAATATACTCATGCCCGTTTCTTTGTGACGGTAAGGCGAAAAATAAGGATGTCTCAGGATCAATGACCGTTCTGCTGTCGATCAAAAGGTTCTGAATCTGGGTATCTGGCAGAGGTATAGCCGAAGTTGCGTGCAGGATTTGGGAAATGTGCTGAATAGTGTAGATGGATTCCATTATAGTTGTATAATAATGCCTTTTTGAATTGGATTATATACACGAAGGTAGTAAAAAGATGGCCAATGTTTGAGCGGTCAAACATTGGTCATTTGTAAATAAAAGGAATTAATAGGCTGCCGTGAAGCGCTGCTGAGGATGTTGATTGTTTTCCAGTTCATCTACAATAACAACCGCTAAGTCTTCTACAGAAAGACTGCATCTGTTGTTCGCATCAAATACGGGCTGGTCTTTTCCTAAGCGATATTTACCTGTGCGTCCAGTTGTTATTCCAGGGTGCATTTCAATAGCTGGGCTAAAGAAAGTCCACTGAAGATCTGTTTCTTTTTTCAGAATGTTCAGGTAATCTCTTGCTGCTGTAGCTCCAGCCTTATATTCGGCAGGGAATTCGGGTCCGTCTACCAATTGCTCACCGTTAATTTCTAGACTCCCAGCTCCTCCGATCACAATCAAACGTGGTTTAGCGGCATCTTTAACTGCTTTCTGAATAGCCTCTGATCCTGCCAGAAAATCATTGTAAAGGTTTGGATTCGTCCAGCCTGCATTATAGGCGCTAATTACCGCATCTTCATTTTTAACAGCACTGGTTAAGGCAATCGTATCCAGTACATCAATACCTTTAACCGTTAATTTCTCATTTTCCAGTGTAATTTTCTCTGGCTGACGAACCAGGGCCAGGACCTCATGTCCGCGGCTTAACAATTCTTTCAGGATACTGGTTCCTACAAAACCGCTTGCTCCTATTAATGCTACTTTCATAATCTTACTTTTATATGTAATTTAATTTGTTACAGTTATAAATAAAAAAAATCAATCGAACTTACGGCTAAAATCTGCCAGTGTCTGTATAGACAATTGTTTGATCAACGCGTTCTCCGTATCAACATATAAGTTATCCAAATGTTTGTTAATTTGTTTACCTACCGGACATTGAGGATTTGGTGTATTTTTTAGGTTACCCAATAAGGAATTTTGTCTTACCGAATTATAAATCTCTCCTAATGTGATGTTCTGCGCAGATTTTGCTAAATAACTTCCGCCATTTTTACCTTCTTTACTCAAAACCATTCCGTGGTTACGAAGGTTGCTCAATTCTTTTCTTACCAGTACCGGATTGATATTGATACTTCCCGCAATATAATCTGAAGACAGAACTTCTCCACTGGCTTTATCCAACAGGGTAAGGATGTGTAAGGAAATGGCAAATCTTCCGTTGTTCATTCTGTAATTTTATTTATTACAGTACAAAGGTAAGGCAATTATCCTAAAAACAAAAAATATCAAGAAAAATTTATCGGATCTGACCTTCTCCTCTGACAATCCATTTATAACTACACAGCTCTTCTAATCCCATTGGACCTCTGGCATGAAGTTTTTGTGTAGAGATACCGATCTCTGCACCTAAACCAAACTGGCCACCATCTGTAAATGCTGTAGAAGCATTGGCATATACTGCAGCAGCATCCACCTGTTTTAGAAACAATTCGGTATTTACCGGATCTTCTGAAACAATAGCTTCACTGTGTTTAGAACTATTGGTACTAATGTGATCAAGGGCTTCGTCTATATTTTTCACTGTTTTTACAGCCATTTTATAGGAAAGGAACTCCGTACCAAAATGTGTTTCTTCTGCCAGCTTAAGCAATTGTTCCGGATAATGACCTTTCAAATGCCCGTAAGCGTTTTCGTCGGCAAATATTTCTACCTGCTCCTGCTGTAAAGGCTCAACAAGTTGAGCCAGATCCTTTAACCGATCTTCATGGATCAGCAAACAATCGAGGGCATTACAAACACTTACCCGCCGTGTCTTTGAATTGAAAACAATTCCCTTTCCTTTGGTCAGATCTCCTAAGAGGTCAAAATATACATGCACAATACCAGCTCCGGTTTCAATAACCGGTATTTTACTGTTTTCGCGAACGTAGTTGATCAACTGCTGGCTTCCTCTTGGAATCAGTACATCCACATAGCCTGTGGCATGGAGTAAGGCATGTGTTGCAGCTCTTTCCGGAGGAAGAAGGCTGACCACGTTGATATTGATCCCATTTGCCTCCAGCACACTATGAATAACCTCCATAATAGCTTTATTAGATTGTTCAGCATCGCTTCCTCCTTTGAGGATACAAACATTGCCTGTTTTAAAACATAAAGCAAACACATCCAGAGTTACATTGGGGCGGGCTTCGTAGATTACACCGATCACGCCAAGAGGCACGCGTATCTTAGAAATAAGCAAGCCGTTTGGCCTTTTCTTTTCTTGCAGAATTTCTCCCAGTGGACTATTCAATTCAGAAACGTTCCGCATATCGGCCGCGATCTCAGCAATCCTTTCCGGGCTCAGTTTAAGCCTGTCATATTTAGGATCCTCAGGGTCCATTTTGTCCAGATCCTGTTGATTGGCCTGCAGGATAAAATCTGTTTTGAGTTCGACAGCATCGGCCAGATGAAGCAGCAGGTTATTGATCTGGGTATTATTGAGACGGGATAAATCCCTGGTGGCTTTTAAACTGTTCTGAAAGTAAATCGTATAATCCATAAAATTGGTGTATGTTCCTTAGATCAATAGCTAAAGAACGGCATAAAAATAATTATAGTGAACTAAGGGCCGCTGGCCTTTTTCGCCCACCCTTTCTCTGGCTTTATCAGATCCATATTCAGCGATACCCAGACCGATCAAGACATCATGCTCATCAACCAATTTAATGATATCCCCTTTTTGGAACTCCGACTGAACGTTGACAATGCCTACTGGCAGTAAACTGCTGGCCTTTCCTGAAATCAGTGCTTGTTTGGCACCTTCATTCAATTTAACGGTCCCCGTTGCCGAATTCTCGGAGTGCGCAATCCATTTCTTTTTGCCGGAAGTGATTTTCTCTGGCAGAAACTGTGTATGCACTGCCTGACCAGAAAACACATCAAGAATGATGTTCTCTTTCTTTCCGTTTGCGATATGTACGGGTATCCCCAACTTTGCAATCTTCTGTGCCATGGAAAGTTTAGTGACCATCCCCCCCCTTCCAAATCCAGACTTGGAAGTGGTAATAAAAGAAGATATGTGGTTAGAACCGGGCTCTACCCTTTCTATTACCTTGGTACCCGCCGCCTTGGGATCGCCATCGTAGATACCATCTACATTAGAAAGAATAAGCAATGCATCTGCATTCAGCATAGAAGCCACCAGGCCTGCAAGTTCATCATTGTCTGTAAACATCAGCTCGGTAACAGACACCACATCATTCTCATTCACAATGGGGACAACATGGTGTTGCAATAAAATCTCTAAACAGTTTTTGATATTGAGGTAATGCATCCGGTCTCTAAAATCTTCTTTAGTGACCAATACCTGAGAACACAATAAGCCTTGCTGCTCAAACAGCTGCATATAGGTATTGATCAATTTGATC
>NZ_JAELTV010000789.1 GCF_016429005.1 Pedobacter sp. ASV19 | reverse complement strand
GGAGAAGTTATTGGTGGACAAAATGAAAACACAGCGTGTGGATGGCTTGCTTATTTCTGTAGCCAAAACAACCAGTACTTACGAGCATTTTGAAGCATTAAAAAAGCTAAATATTCCTATTGTGTTTTTTGATCGGATCCCTCCTATCAAAAATATACATTTTGTAGCTTCTAATCTGGAGACCGGCACCTTTGAAGCCGTAAACTTTTTACTTAAAAAGGGTCATCGCACTATTGGTATGATCAATGGTCCGACAACACTTATAGCTTGTGCAGAAAGAAAAAATGGCTATGTCAGGGCCATGACTTCTCAACGTCTTAAGTTTGATCCTTCCCTGGTAATGAGTTGTGATCTTTCAGAATCCGGAACCATAGAGGCTATGGAAACTTTACTTAACCATAAGCGTAAACCAACAGCAATTGTAACATTTAATGATTATGTAGCCTTATTTGCAATGCGTTACGCACGTAACTTAGGATTAAAGATAAACGAAGACCTTGATTTTGTAAGTTATGCAAACCTGCCCATCATTAACTACATGGATCACACCCCAATTGCCTCTGTGGAACAATTCCCTTATAAACAAGGTAAGAAAGCAGCCAATATTTTACTTGACCTGTTGAACAAGCCAAAAAGTGAATCTGTAGCAGAACAAGCTTATTTTAATATTGTTGTAGAATCTGAATTGATCATAGGCACTGACAAATAAATTAAACACAACCGTTTGCGCAATAAACTC
>NZ_JAELTV010000788.1 GCF_016429005.1 Pedobacter sp. ASV19 | reverse complement strand
CCATATCAGCTTTAATATGCTTCATGTCTGCAAGACTCCTATATTCAACTTCTTTATCCCCATATTTAACTCTTAACGCACCTTGTGCAATGGCAGAAGTTAGCGTGTTGTATTGATCGACTGTGTAGGCCATTCCTTTTGAAGTAGTTTTTCGACTTTTTGAATGTTAAAATTATCTATTATCTTTTGTAAGTCTTTTATATCGTCAATAGTCCGACGATCATAAGTTAGTAAATCTTCGATTCCCTTATACCCATATACAATAGTAGTATGCTTAGTGTTAAATTCACAACTTATGTCTTCATAACTCATAGCTGTATTTTTCTTTAGTAAATACCAACAAATTCGCCTTCTGTATGAAGATAGGGTATTCATACGTTTGTTATCAAGCTCCTCCGGGGTGACCCCGAAAAATTCGCATACCAGGTCAATAATGTTAGCCTGCATTGTTTTAGGTATTGGTTTCATTATTTTTATTTATTTGATTCAATTGATTAAAAAATTGAATTATTTTGGTCGTGTTTATCTGTTTTTCCAGAAGTCAGACTGCTTTTTCTTCAGCGGTTTTGGATCCTTCTCCTGAGCAATCTGTATAGAATCTTTTGTTTCATTCATGTAATCATCCCAATTTTTGTCTTGGAATCGATCAATACCTAAAACAATGCAGGCTAACATTATTGACCTGGTATGCGAATTTTTCGGGGTCACCCCGGAGGAGCTTGATAACAAACGTATGAATA
>NZ_JAELTV010000787.1 GCF_016429005.1 Pedobacter sp. ASV19 | reverse complement strand
ATTAAGGTAGAATGTGAATTTGATGCAAGAGCCTCTGAAATCGTTGCATTACTACTTGACGTAGAATCAGCACCTGAATGGATCTACCATACTAAATCCTGTAAATTGGTTAGACGTGTCTCTCCTTCTGAGCTTTATTATTATTCTGAAGTAAGTGTACCCTGGCCAGTAGAAAACAGAGATTTTGTAGCACATCTGACCGTCAGCCAGAATCCACATACTAAAGTAATAACCATTGACGGCCCTGCGGTAAGTGGACATGTCCCTATAAAAAAGGGCGTGGTCAGAATAAATAACTCGACAGGAAAATGGTTAATTATACCAGAATCAGATCATCACATCCGTGTAGAGTATACCCTGCATGTAGATCCGGGAGGTGCTTTACCAAGCTGGTTGGTCAATCTTTTTGCAACAGAGGGTCCACTTCATATTTTCAGAGAGCTCAAAGTCCAGTTGCAAAAGCCTGTATATAAAAATGCGCAGTTTGCTTTTATCAAAGATTAAAAAAGGCACCACAGTGCCTTTTTTTTTATTTCTAACCCAAATGTGATCTAAGCATCCAGGCCATTTTTTCGTGAGTTTGAAGCAAACCAGTAATATAATCACTAGTGCCCTCATCATGAAACGCCTCACTGTACCCATCTATATTTTCACGCAAATGAATTAAGATGCTTTCATGGTCTTCCAGCAATTCCTTAATAAAGCTCGTGCTGTCATTTTTACCTTTCGACTCTTCAGTGA
>NZ_JAELTV010000786.1 GCF_016429005.1 Pedobacter sp. ASV19 | reverse complement strand
GGTACTACTGATGCCAGTGCCTTAATTAAAGTAACGGGCGCAGGAGTTAATAGAATGCTATTTGGGTCAGATTCTGGAATAACTGCTGGTAATTCGGGAGATATGAACTGGTTTACTTATGGTGCAAATTCTGCATTCATATCGACAAATAGTGTTAAAAGGTTGACCGTTGGGAGTACAGGAATTATAAGTACAACAGGGGATTTTGCTGTAGGAACATCAACACCAGATGTTTTTGGTAGAGGTTACGCAAGGTCTTTAGGTCTGTCCAGTACAGGTATCAGTGGCTTGCAGATTAATAGCGGCGTCACATCATCAAATATAGATATGGGCGTTGGTGGAACAAGATATTTTTCAGTCAGCACGTCACCAACTGCTACAACCCTAGCGACACAAGGAGCTTTCCCACTATACATGAACGTAAATAGTAGTATAAGAATGGCAATTCTTGCTAATGGTAATATTGGAAACGGTATCATTACACCTACTGCATATTTCCATATCAAAGCTGGAACAACTGCAGCCGGCACTGCACCAGTTAAACTTACCAGTGGGCCATTAATGACTATAACTGAACCTGGAGCGGAAGAATTTTTGTTAGATAGAAGGTATTTCACACAAACCACAGGCAGTACAAGACAAACATATGCGTGGTTAAGTGATCTTACAGGCTGTCTCTTATACACATCT
>NZ_JAELTV010000785.1 GCF_016429005.1 Pedobacter sp. ASV19 | reverse complement strand
CAGATGTGTATAAGAGACAGAAACTAAGCCTTTTTTAGCCTTAGAATATGCTGAAGAATCTTTAAAACTCGCAAATACGATTCAATCTGATTCTTTCGTAAACAGAGCTAATCTAAATCTGGCGACAATATACCTGGCCCTGGAAAATTATCCTAAATCTTTACAATATTATTATAAGGTTATTCACAACTCGCAAAAGAAACCAGACCCAAACACCCTTTTTACTGCATATGTTAATTTAGGTACCATTTATTTGTTACAAAACGATTATAAAAATGGCATTGCAAAATACACGAAAGCGCTGGATTATTTAGGTGCCAAAACAGACAGAAACCTTGAGCGAAAAGCAGGCCTGCTAAATAACCTTGGAGGAACTTATAAAGAAATTAAAAGATATGACAAAGCCACCATTTATTTAAATGAAGCCCTTAAAATCAGTAAACAAATTGGTGATCGGGGAAATATGGCTAATATTCTGAATAACCAGGGGCAAGTATACCAAAGCCTTGGTAAAAATGAACTGGCGCTTCAGCATTACCTCGAAGCGATGAAGATTAGAGAAGACATTAAGGACACAATGGGTATAGCCAGTTCAAACTATAGGTTAGGCCAATATTATTACAGTTTGGGAGACAACAAATCAGCTGAACCTTATCTAAAAAAAGTAACTTCTTTAAAGAAAAAACCAGGCGCACTTCATATTTTAAGCCCATCATCGCTCTTTCTCTATAAAATATATAAGCA
>NZ_JAELTV010000784.1 GCF_016429005.1 Pedobacter sp. ASV19 | reverse complement strand
AGATGTGTATAAGAGACAGATTTTCTTGTTTGGAATCACTTCTGTTAGCTTAATTCTTGAGATGTGCACATCTTCATAATGATAAAGGAACTCATCATTCAGTTGTTCTGTGTTGCCTTCAATATTCTCTGACCACCATCCGCGGACATTTTTTATGGCGTTAAATACTTCTTCAGGAGTCTGATCGACTAATAACGTCGTCATAAAGTTTTGATTGTTCATATGCTTTAGTTTTCAATGATATAGTAACAAAATTACAGCCTTTAATGAATAGTTTTACGGTGTTAAATAGACTTTATAGGGGGTTGATTTAGACATGCATTCTGTTTATTTTTACTTAAAACGAATGTAATGAAACATATTACCATCCTTATTCCGAATGGCCATACCAATTTAAGTACCATAGCTTGTATTATAGGTGCTTATGAAATATTGGTAAGAGCCAACGATTATTGGAAAGAAAACGGAAAACAGTCTTTATATGAAATTGAAATGGCAGGGGTTTCTCCGAATACAAAGTTTATGCGGGGTTTGTTGGACTTAAAGACACAGAAACATATTTCTGCTGTTAAGAAAACAGATCTTATCATTATTCCCTCCATGGTTTATGACTATGACGAAAATAACAAGGAGAATCTGGAACTGGTTGATTGGGTAATGCGCAATTATCGTAATGGTTGTGAAATAGCCAGTATGTGTAG
>NZ_JAELTV010000783.1 GCF_016429005.1 Pedobacter sp. ASV19 | reverse complement strand
ATTCTGCGCAATACTTAGACCTGGAAAAAGAGCTGGTAGACAAAAATATATTACCCGGACAGAAGTCCGCATTCTCTCTTTATCCACTGCCCTTAAGTACTGGAGCAGACCTTTATTTAAAATATAAACGCGGTTCTATTACACAGCAGCAATATAATGATCAGGTACAACGATTAAGTCAAACTGATGTGAATGAGCAGTATCAGCGGTATCTTTTACAATCTCCATTTTCGCAGCAGTACAACATAAATATCAGCGGTGGTTCCGCTGTTACCCGCAGTTACCTTTCCGCTTCTTATACCGATGAACGTACCAATAATAGAGGTGATTTTGGAAGCAGAATGGTTATCAATTTTAGCAATGAGACTAAAATTACACCCAAGCTAACGTTTTCAGCCGAGACCTTTGTAACCTTGTTGAAACAGAAAAATAATGGCATTGGATTAGGTGCCAATCAGCCTGGAACAACTGCGTTGTTGCCTTATGATCAGATTGTTAATGCAAATGGGATGTCTAATAATTTTTCCTACAAAGCTAAAGTACAAACGCTGGATTCCCTCCAAAACAAAGGATATCTTCCGTGGAAGTACAATTATATTGATGAACTGGCGAATGCGGATAATACCTACAGGTCTCTGGCCTATAGATTAACTGCTGGCTTAAATTATAAATTTAAATCCTGGGTGAGCGCTGACGTTAAATTTATGACAGAGCGGGAATTTGATAAGACCAGAAATTATTACAT
>NZ_JAELTV010000782.1 GCF_016429005.1 Pedobacter sp. ASV19 | reverse complement strand
GAGATAGCACCAATAATAGCCGAAATAGACACCCCTGTAATCACATTCTTCAGATCAAGTACAATTTTAACATCAAGTGCATAGGTGAACAAAAGCGTAATCAGGTAAACCAGCAACAAGCCAAAAGCCCCTCCCAATAAACACAAAGCAATTGCTTCAAACATAAACTGCAATAAAATAAAATAGTTCTTTGCACCTAAAGATTTCTGGATTCCAATAATATTCGTCCTTTCCTTCACCGACACAAATATAATATTGGCAATGCCGAAACCACCAACAAGTATAGAAAAACCCCCAATAACCCAGCCAGCGATATTGACCATTTTGAACATGACATCCAACTGATTGGAAAGAATAGTTGCTTTATTTAAGGCAAAATCATCTTCGGTGCCAGGCTTTAAACGATGTATCGAGCGCATTACCCCTCTTAATTCACTTTCGACCTCCTCTTGTGCAATATTATCCTTCCCCCTCACTGTAATTTGAGGGCCATACATTTCATTTTCTACATCAAATAGGCCCTTGGCCAGGTTAATCGGGATCAAAACATTCTTATCTTGTGATACACCAAGCATATCTTCCCCTTCTTTTTTAAATACCCCTACAACCGTTAACCTTCTTCCCATCACTTTAATCTGTTTGCCAACAGCCTGTTCTCCTGAAAAAAGACCATCTGCAATATCCGCACCCAGAATGATTACGGGGGCACCAGACTGCCCTTCGTTTTCGGTAAAATATCTTCCATCC
>NZ_JAELTV010000781.1 GCF_016429005.1 Pedobacter sp. ASV19 | reverse complement strand
GAACAGAACTTTCGCTTTTGCACGCGTATATGGAAATGAAAAAGCAATTCATGAAGCCGAGCAACTAAAACTCACCGAAAACAATTATTATCATGAATTACTGGGTCACTTATACTCAGATATTGATTTTGAAGTGGCTATTAACCATTACCAAAAAGCAATCGAACTAACAAAATCCAAAACAGAAAGGCAAACCTTAACAAAGGAAATTGAACGGATCAAACAAAAGCAAATAGGGTAAATCAAAATCACACCCCATTTGCTCCTTTAAGGTTTGATTAGTTATGCAGTACTTTATTCAACAGCAAACTCCCGCTGGCTGAATCCGTAAGGTAAAGGGTATAAATTTTACCTACCTGGAGATTCGTGATCTCAAAGTTCCCAATCGTATTTCTGGATGCTGTACCAGAGAACTGAAGGGAAAGTGTACCCGGATCTACATATTTATAACCACTCGAAATGTCTCTTGACAGGGTTGTCACCAGATCATCTCCAGCTGAATTCTTTATTGTGATCACAGAAGGGGCTCCATCGCTTAAATGGATAAATTTGATCTTCACTTTACCATTATTTGGAGCAGCAAGATCATCTTCATAAGCTTTAACCCTTGCAGATGACCCATTACCTGCGAGATAGACTGTAAAACTCACTCCGTTCGTTGTGTATAGAGAGCCGGTAGCCCATATCGAATTTGTTCCTGCATCTTTAAACTCCATAACCATATTTTTTCCTGATGGTGCATTGATA
>NZ_JAELTV010000780.1 GCF_016429005.1 Pedobacter sp. ASV19 | reverse complement strand
ATACAAAGGGTTATAAGCTTGCCGTAGCGGGTAATATGATTGCGGAATCTGTAAAAGTTCAACTACAGTCTGCGTGGCCAGATTATGTATTCAAGGATGACTACAAACTCATAAGTCTTGAGGAAATAGAAAAACACATTAAAGAAAAAGGTCATTTACCAGGAATCCCTTCTGCTGCAGAGGTAAAATCAGAAGGAATTGATTTAGGAGAGATGAATAAGAAGTTACTTCAGAAAATTGAAGAGTTAACGCTTTACATAATGGAGCAGAATAAAAGAATTGAAAAACTGGAGTATAAAATAGAAAAGCCAAATTAAAATGAAGAAAATATTAACGACCTGTTTTTTGTTGATTTCATATCTAGCAGGGTTTTCTCAAATTACAACTGAGCAGAATGGATGGAAATCATCTGTTCTTGGGCCATTCAATGCAAGTGACTTACAAGCCAGAAGGTATGAAATTGCTAAGTTAGGATATAACTCGTACCATTGGCAGCACGGTGGTTTGATTGTCATTGAACTTTTTAGTAATTTCTTTACCACGGGATATGAGAAGTACGTTGTTGAAAATGGTTATGAACAAGGTGCCAATTCTGGAAATCCAGTCGTTAAACTAGTAGAATCCCAAGGTCACAGTCATTGTGCCAGAATTAGTTTAGGTACGCCGTATGATTTAAGTACGACATATGGAGGGAAGATAAATAAAGCCTTGCCTATATATCTGGACGTTAGGTATTATGCTGGTTATG
>NZ_JAELTV010000077.1 GCF_016429005.1 Pedobacter sp. ASV19 | reverse complement strand
TGATATAGCCTCCGTTTCAATGCCGTCAGTTAAAGAAGTCTTTAAACCAATCTTGACAAATAACAACGGATTGGTTACCCTTAATTTAGACAATAACAGTCAGACCCCTGTTGAACTTTCAATATTTGATGAATTCAATGATCAGCTTTACAGCAAAGTTTATAAAGATGCGGCCTCTTTATCTAAGAAATTTAATATTGGCAAAACCACAGCAAAAAAACTGACTTTTATTTTAAGATCTGAAGACCAGAATTTTAATAAAACGATAGACATAAACTAAATAAAAAACGCCTCTTTTGGGGCGTTTTTCAACTCCCCCCCTTTTACCTCTTTGTATCCATCATCACATACTGTTTTCATGTTAATCATTTTGCATTAAAAATCAATTAAACAGTACGGTTAAAATTATTATTCAATATTCTTATTCAAAAAACAACATTTCATTTGCGCAAGTGGATCCTTGCTTTTATATTTGCAACCACTTACTTGCATATCATGAAAGCCAGACGAGATGTATACCAGGCCATAGCCGACCCTACCCGCAGAGAAATCATTAACCTTCTGGCTGCCCAGCCATACAACGTTAATTCTATCGCAGAAAAATTTGACATGACCAGGCAAGCCATCTCTCTACACGTAAAGATCCTTGTCGATTGTGGACTCATCACTATCAAACAAAGCGGCAGAGAACGGTTCTGTGAAGTAAACTTAGACCAGCTGGATGAAGTAACCACCTGGGTAGAACAATCCAGAAAACTATGGGTAAGAAGATTTGAAAAATTAGATCAATATTTAACCGAAGTAAAAGCTAAAAACGATGAAAAAAGACCATAAAGAACTTTTAATAAGCCATTTATTTGACGCTTCACCTGAGCTTATTTTTGAAGCCTGGACAAATCCCGAACACTTAAAACACTGGTATGCGCCAGATGGATGTACAATCGAATTCAAAACCATCGAAGTAAAAGAAGGTGGCCAGTTCCATTCCTGCATCCATGATCCTGTGCATGGAGCGTGCTGGATCAAGGGTATCTACCAGGAGGTAACCTTTCCTGAAAAATTAGTTTTCTCCATGATCCTCACCAACGAACATGGCGATACAGTTAGCTCTGCAGAAGCCGGGAAGCCAGAGGAATGGCCGCAAGCTATTCTGACTACAATTACATTTACACCCATTGGCAAACAAACCAAGGTCACCATACACCAAACCGTCGACGAAGAAGAAGCTAAAAAAACAGGCGCTTATCAAAGTTGGTTCAGCATGTTCAACCGCTTAAATCTCCTGTTAACCCAATAAATTTCGGCCTGCTACTTCCTGTTCCCCGCTCAAAACAAGAAGTAGCAGTATTGTTACTCATTTATAGGCTTATAACCTTTCTAAATAAGGTTTTGACTTTCAAATTACATTTATCTCTTTGTATATTTAATGTCATAAACAGACCGCTATGCGTTACAAAAAAACAATTACCCTATCCATATTACTCGGTACAGTAGTTATGCTGAGTGCATTCATGCCAAAGCTGCAACAGGAACGAAAAGCCACAAACCTTAAAGTTTTACCTAAAGACATCAGCCATGAAGAATTAGACAAAATCATGGACGGTTGGAAAGTTGCCTTAGGCGTAAAATGTAATTTTTGCCACGCTGCAAAAAAAGACGATCCAAAAAGACTGGATTTTGCAAGTGATGAAAAACCTGAAAAAGAAATTGCCAGGAACATGGTTCGTATGACTGCTAAGATCAACAGCAAGTACTTCCATGTTAAAGACAAAAAAGATGGAAAAGCAATGCTGGCTGTATCCTGCATTACCTGCCACAACGGGAAAGAACATCCCGAAGCCAACTAAATCATTATAAAAGAGCGAGGGGTGTATTCAAATATACCCCTCGCTCTTTTTTATAACCATTGATCAAATTTTTTGATAAACCAGCGTTTAACCAGTTGAGTGAGTAAACAATAGCTTACCAGAATCCCCAATAACCAAGGAAAATAAGCTAATGACAAAGGCTGGAGCTTTATAAATGTTGCAAATGGCGTAAAGGGAATTGCTATACCGATCAACATCACCGCTGAGGTTAAAGCCACTACCGGAGCAGTTGCCCAGCTTTGAATAAACGGAATCTTACGCGTCCGGATCATGTGTACAATCAGCGTCTGCGACAACAATCCTTCTACAAACCAACCGGTTTGAAACAAAGTCTGGTGCTCAGGACTATTTGCTTTAAAAACAAAATACAGTACAGCAAAAGCCGCATAATCAAAAATAGAGCTGATCGGACCAATAAAGAGCATAAACCGGCTAATACCACTGGCATCCCATTTCTGTGGTTTCTCCAAAAAATCTTCATCCATCCTGTCCCAGGGAATAGAGATCTGGGAAATATCATAGAGCAAGTTCTGGATCAGCAAATGAATCGGCAGCATGGGTAAAAAAGGAAGAAATGCACTAGCCCCCAGCATACTGAACATGTTTCCAAAATTGCTGCTGGCCGTCATTTTAATATATTTAATAATGTTCCCAAAGGTTCTCCGTCCATAGATTACCCCTTTGCGCAGCACCATCAGATCCTTTTCCAACAAAATGATATCCGCACTTTCCTTTGCAATATCTACCGCAGTATCTACAGAAATACCTACATCTGCATCCCGAAGCGCAGCAGCATCATTAATTCCGTCACCCATAAATCCAACGGTATGCCCTTTCCCCTGCAGCAATTTCACAATCCTTGATTTCTGAATAGGGCTCAGCTTGGCAAAAATACTGGTACTGTCCAGCTGTGCAGCCAGTTCCGGATCCGCCATTTGCTCGATTTCCGGCCCAAGTAGCACTTGTTCAATGGAAATCCCCACATCCCGGCATACCTTCCTGGTCACAACATCGTTATCCCCAGTCAGAACTTTTACATTAACACCCAATTTTAATAAACCTTCAATAGCCGGTTTGGCAGAAGATTTCGCCGGATCCAGAAAACCGATAAAACCAGTGAGGATCAGGTTGCACTCATCGGCCACGCTGTAATTGGCCGGGCGCGGTTTATATTCCTTAATGGCCACCAGCAATACCCGAAGCCCATCCTCATTAAGTTTCCTGGAAATCCTCAATACGGTATTCCTCATCGACTCATCCATCGCCACTACCTTATCTTTTTCCCGGTGCAGTTCATGATCTTCTCCAGGTTCAAAAGCAAAAGAACACAGATCCAGCATTTCCTCTATCGCCCCTTTGCAGATCAGTAACTGATTACCATTGGTTTGTTCCAGGATCACACTCATCCGGCGACGTTCAAAATCAAAAGGGATTTCATCAACTTTTTTATAGTCCTCATCCACCTTTAAATAATCGTGCAACTCTATATGGTCAAGCACAGCAACATCCAATAAATTTTTCAAACCAGTCTGATGAAAACTGTTCAGATAAGCCCATTTCAAAACCTCATCATCATCTTCCCCCGATACATTTAAATGCCGTTCCAGTACGATCTTATCCATCGTTAGCGTTCCGGTTTTATCTGTACACAGAACATCCATAGCTCCTATGTTCTGAATAGCATTGAGGCGTTTAACAATCACATTGCGTTTGCTCATGTTTTTCGCACCCTTAGCCAGATTGGCGGTTACAATCATAGGCAACATTTCGGGGGTTAAACCTACAGCAACCGCAATTCCGAACAATAAAGCTTCAAACCAATCACCCTTGGTTAAACCATTTACCAGAAAGATCAGGGGCACCATCACCAGCATATAACGGATCAGCAGCCAGCTTACCTTATTTACCCCTTTATCAAAACTGGTTTCCGCACGTTTTCCAATAATAGCCTTGCCTATAGATCCAAAATAAGTCAGGTTCCCTGTAGTCACAGCAATGCCTGTAGCCGTACCGCTCACCACATTGGTCCCCATAAAACAAATATTATCCAGTTCTAACGGCGATTTATAATCTGTATCAGCAATAGGCGCACTTCTTTTTTCCAGCGGCATAGATTCACCTGTAAGCATAGCCTGGCTTACAAAGAGATCTTTAGACTGAATGATCCGGATATCTGCAGGGATCATATCACCCGCACTTAAAAAAATGATATCCCCGGGAACGATTTTTTTAATATCAATCTCTTTCTTACCCCCTACTTTCCTAAGCACAGTAGCTGTGGTTGTCACCATGCTTTTCAGCTGCTCGGCAGCATTATTACTCGTATACTCCTGCCAGAACCTTAATGTAGAGCTCAAAAACACCATTACCCCCACTACAATGACAGTTTTATAATCCCGGTCTTCAGGTGCCGCAAACCATACATCCATAAAAAAGGAGATCACTGCTAAAGCCATCAGCACACCAATAAAAGGGTTTAAAAAGGCTTGTATAAATTGAACATACCAGGCAGGCGCCTTTTTATGCTGAATCTCGTTATAACCAAACTGCTTAATCTTATCGGCTACTAATCTGGGTCCTAATCCCTCAGGATGGCTGTTCAACATTGCATAATAGGCGTCATCGCCTAATCTGGCCACGTTACGCAATTTGGTAACGGCTACGTCATCAAATCCAGATACATTTCTTGGATTGATCATTTTTAACTCTTTCATAACTCTGATTGTTGTCCTGTTAATTCCCAACTGGCCCTCATTACGGCTCTTTCTATCGTGAGCCTGCTGACCATTTTTTCCATAAGATCATTTTGATTGCCGGCAGCAATAATTTCTGCCGTGATTATTGCATTGGTGGGGTCGCCATTGTCGCTGCTGGTCAGTGCCCGCAACATCAATTTATTGTCGTTACCAATATTTTGGAGGAGTAAAACCCGGATGTGGTTTTCAACTTCCTCTTTACACTTAATTACAATAAGGTACTCGGTTTCTGCAGATTCACTTTTTTGAAACACACTGATATTACCCAGCTTTAATCCTAAAGGACGAAGCATCAGGTGCGCAAGGACTATAAAGACTGCCCCAATAGCAGCTTCCGGAAAAAATCCCATACCGCTAAGGGCACCAATAGCTGCAGAACACCAAAGCGTAGCTGCCGTATTGAGTCCGCGAACATTCGGACCATCTTTCATGATCACGCCCGCACCCAAAAATCCAATCCCACTGACCACGTAAGAAGCTACCCGCCCACTTGCGTCACCGCCGATTTTAACAGAAAGTGTAATAAATATTGCCGCTCCGAGCGATACCAGCGTATTGGTACGCAAGCCAGCAATTCTTTGGCGCCACTGGCGCTCTATACCTATACCCGCACCCAAAACCAGGGCCAGTAAAAGGCGTGTTGCAAAGTCTAGTGTTGTTAACATAGCTTTTTGTTTCTATTCCCTTCCAGGAATAGTCAAAAGAGCCTATGCTGAAAGAGAGGGGTAAATAATAAATGGGTTATAACACGGAGGCTTATCCATATGAGTTCTTTTTTTATTGTGGCACAAAAGTAGGAATTGGTAATTCGGATTACTGTTAGAAAACCATTAGAAAGTTGTTATAATATCATTAGAAACGGCTTACCGTTTATAAGAATTGCATGAGGTTTTTAAGGTTCAGAAACAAAAGAAGGCCTTCCTTCTTTTGTTTCTGAACCTTAAACTGCATTGACGCCTAAACAGAGCTTAAAGCGTAATCAGCTACCTCCCTCAACAGCGTTGAGAGTTTATTAAGTTTATCTGTTATAACGATTGAATGAGGCTGAGCGGCAATTTGGGTCGTATCAAATGCGCATCAATTCCGTACAAAGTCCCCACCCCCCCCTTTTCCCGAACAAGTACCCCACTATATACAGACTTGATATATCCCAGACCACCACATCTCCCCTCTCTAAACCCCCTTTGCAATTTGCTCAAAAAAAATCATCTCCCTACCCGTGAATCGCTTCTTTATTCCCAAAACTCTGGATCAGTTCGCCTTCAAATTCCAGCCATTCTTTCCAGCGTTTCTCTACATCCACATCAATGGTGTACTTACGCGCAAAATTCAAAAAAGTCGTATAATGACCCGCTTCCGAAACCATGAGGTCATGATAAAATTTAGCCAGTTCCTGATCCTCAATATTCAATGACAGTACGCGAAAACGCTCGCAACTCCTGGCCTCAATCATCGCCGCAAACAGCAAACGATCAATAAACGCAGAGTTCCGGCTGCCATCCCTGCGGCTAAACTTCACCAAACGCCCAACATAATCATCCTTACGTTCCCGGCCAAGCGTATACCCCCTTTGTTTAATAATCTCCACCACCATTTGAAAATGCTGCATTTCCTCTATCGCAATCGCGGTCAGTTCCTCCACCAAATCCATATGCTCAGAATTATTGGCAATCAAAGTAATCGCATTTGTAGCCGCTTTTTGTTCGCACCAGGCATGATCCGATAAAATTTCTTCTAAGTTTGATTCAGCAATATTTGCCCATCGCGGGTCTGTCAATAATTTTAATCCAAGCATGAGGTGATCTGTAAATTCTTCGTCCCCAAAATTAGGAATAATCACAGGGATTAAAAATTATGCATTAAAAACAGCTAATTTTGGCCAGAATTTAAAGAAATGGAGCAACAAAAGATATTAATCATTGGACTGGTCTGGCCCGAGCCTGAATCATCAGCAGCAGGCACCAGAATCGTTCAACTGATCAAACTCTTCCAGAGTAAAGGTTACCACATTTCATTCGCCTCCGCAGCATCAAAAAGCGAATTCAGCTATGATCTGAAAGCCCTGCAGGTCACAGAATACCCCATCAAACTCAATGATTCCGGCTTTAACGAGCTCATCAAAACACTTAGACCCGACATAGTGATCTATGACCGTTTCATGGTGGAAGAACAATATGGCTGGAGAGTACAGCAGGAATGCCCTGGAGTACTAAAAATACTAGATACAGAAGATCTCCACTTTCTGCGTCAGGCCAGGCAGCGGGCCATCAAAACAGGCCATACAGACCTCTATTCAGACCTGGCCAAAAGAGAAATTGCCGCTATCCTCAGGTGCGACCTCTCCCTGATCATCTCTGAAATGGAAATAACATTGTTAAAGAAGCAGTTCCGTATAGACCCCTCTTTACTCCATTACCTTCCTTTTCTTGAAGAAGAACTCACAGAAATCCAGGTTAAAAACTGGAAAAGTTTCGAAGAGCGTGAAGGCTTCACCTTTATTGGCAACTTTCTGCATGAGCCCAACTGGCATACCGTTCAGATCCTAAAAACAAAAATCTGGCCCTTGCTCCGTAAAAAAATTCCGGGTACAGGTCTGCATATTTACGGCGCCTATCCTTCACAAAAGGTTACACAGCTGCACAATGCCAAAGAACATTTTTATGTTCATGGACGTGCAAAAGATGCCAGGGAAGCTATTGAAAAACATAGAATCTTATTGGCCCCTATCCAATTTGGCGCAGGAGTTAAAGGGAAATTTATTGATGCCATGCAAACAGGTACCCCGTCTGTAACCACCTCTGTAGGCGCAGAAGCCATGAAAGGAAACCTAAACTGGAACGGCGCCATAGAAGACCAGGAAGACAACTTTATCCAGAGAGCTGTTCAACTCTACCAGAACAAAGATCTGTGGACCCAGGCGCGTGAAAATGGCATCAACATCCTAAACCAACGTTATGCCGATGCGCATAATGGTCTGGAACTGATCAAAACCCTTCAGGGTCTATGTGCAACATTAGACCAACACCGTCAGCATAACTTTATCGGCCAGATCTTACAGCATCAAAGCCTAAACAGCACGAAGTATATGTCTTTATGGATTGAGGAAAAAATGCGTCTGGACCCCGGCAAAGAGCATAAAAACTAAACCGAGTACCACCATAGAGATCCCCGCATAGAAAGCCGCTTTTTTGAACGATACCGAACCCGCATACAGGTAATAAATCAATACCGCAAATCCACCCAAAAAGCAAAGCACACTCCAGATGCTCAAAAAGGAGAAAGAGAACAGGAAAACCAGACCTTTCCACCAGCGTACAAAAAAGAGCTCCGGAAGATGCTCTGTTTTATCCCCGCTTTTTAATCTTGCCAGTTGCAGGTTCAGTTCAATATCCCGGTCAGCAGGTGCCAATTGATGCGCCTTTTCATAACAAGACCGCGCAGCAGCAAACTCATCCTGTTTATAGTAAGCATTGCCTAAATTAAAATTGGCCGCAGCCGATAAATAACCCATTTTCAGCACTTGCTGATAGATTTCTGCAGCTTCCCGGTACTGCCCTTTGGCGTATTCAGCATTTGCTTTTGCAAAAAGGTCCTTAGCCTGTTCGTTTGCTGTTGAAAACAAAGGAAGTACCAACAGCAGTACCATCAAAATTCTGTTCTTCATATCCTTAAGCATGCGTTTCAATATCGTTGATTATACTTCTGGCCTTATCAAATACCTCTTGTTCAGAAATTCCGGTAACCGGTGCATACCTCGCCATTTCACAAAGGTTAAGCGTTTCGGTTAAACGACCGATCAGTACAGCATCTACCTGGCGCAGCTGCAGTTGTTCTGCAATATTTTGCTGGTTCAGGTCTGCTGCAGAGATGTTCAGCTTATCACTCAGATAACCATATAAGCCTTTATACACCGCTTCATAGAAAGCTTTTTTATCTCCGGCCTGCAATTGTTTACCTGCGATAGCCAAATGCTTCGCCGCAATTTTATTGGCATTTTTCCATTTTAGCTTCACCTGGTCCTTATTGTTTTCTGCCTGTTGCTTTCTAAATATCCTTGCCGCGATAAAAGCCAGAGGCCCAACAAGAATCAACAACCAGTAACCCAGAGAACCATAGAAAGCCTCCCCTTGCTTATACAAGTCGGGTGCGCCTGTTTTTATACCCGCAATATCTTTTTTCAGCAAATTGGCTTCCTGCTCATTCGCCCCTGAAAAAGCGGTCACATTGGTTCCAGGATCTCCCTTAGCCACCTTTATGGTATAGGGCTCTGAAGAGAGGGACATATAACGCTGGGTAGCTGGATTGAAATAAGAAAACTTCATTGGAGCAATAGTATAACTGCCCTCTTTTCTTGGAATCAGCAAGAATTTATATTCCCGGCTACCGGTAACCCCCTTCTCACTTTCTACAATATTGTCTGTTACCTTTGGATCGTACTTCTCCATGCCTTCGGGGAAGTCCATTTTAGGGGCATTGAGCAGTTTTAAGTTACCCGCCCCCGTAACTTTTACGGTATAATTTAAAGCTTCATTCGCTTTCAGCGAAGATTTATCTACAGCGGTCTGGATGGCAAAAGTTCCTACTGCCCCCTGGAAATCTGCAGGTTTACCATTTTCCGGCAATGGTTTTACATGTATCGTTACCGGGGCACTGCTGGCCTTATATTTCTCATCCTGATAGGAACCACCGCCAAACATCTGATCAAAAATATCATTTGACGCTACCGTACGCCGCACCAGGAAAGTCATACTCAAGGGGTCCAGTACCAGGTTCCCCGAACGTTCCGGGAACAGAATGATCTGTTTAAGAACAGCCACATGATAACTAACCCCTTTATAATTCTCTATGGTCCAGTCTACACGCTGACTGTTGTTTTTAATCTCCTGGCTCCAGAAGCCATTAAAATCCGGCAATTTGTCCAGTGCATTGTCTACCAGGTTTACACTCGTATACAATTTGTAACTCACCGTAATTTGTTCACCCTGGTATACATTGGTTTTACTGGCGACGGCTTTAATGAACAAACTTTTCGAAAGATCTGCAGAAGGCGTTGAAGCAACCGCAGGTGCATTACCAGCAGCAGACTGGGCATTTTGCTGAACCGGACGGCCCTTAACTACCTTTATTTTTACCGCATTGGAATGATAGGTTTTACCGCCAGCCACAATGGTAGCAGGCCCAATGGTATATTCTCCTTCTTTAACCCCCACTAGGTCATAGCTCAGCGACATACTCATCGAGGTATTTCCGTTGATAGAGGTCATACTGGAACTCTGGTTGGGCCCCGAAACCACCTGAAAACCATTAAATGCAGGTGCCCCAAAACGCTCTATATTTGCGTTAACAGAAAACGTAATTTCAAAAGGTTCACCTGTACCTACCTCCGTCTTGCTTACAGAGGCTGTAAACTTAATATCGGCTGCAAACAGGGTTCCTGTCCACAGCACCAATACCAATAATATATAATGTCTAACTTTCATTTGTTTTACCAGTCTTTCGTAATACGGCCCTTTGCCCCGGTTGCTTTTTTGTTCTTCAATTTGTCCTGTGTGTTCTTCTCTTCATTGTTTAAAGCTTCCAGCATGCGTTTTGCATCTTCTTTAGATAACTTATCCGGCTGTGGTTTTTGCCCGTTCTGCTGATCTTTCTGATCCTGATTTTTCTTGTCCTGATCTTTTTTATCCTGATCTTTCTTATCTTTATCCTTCTGGTCTTTGTTGTCTTTATTTTTATCGTCCTTATCCTTCTGATCCTTGTTTTTATCTTTCTGGTCCTTATTCTTCTGGTCCTTGTTGTCTTTATTCTTATTGTTCTTGTTTTGTTGCTGCTGCTGTTTCAGCTTTTCCATAGCATAAGCCAGGTTGTACCGGGTCTGATCATCTTTAGGATTATTCATCAAAGATTTCTTATAGGCCTCTATACTTTCCTCATACTTTTTATTTTCCATCAGCGTATTGCCCAGGTTATGATAGGCCTGCGCTTTAACCCCAGCATCTTTAGAGGAAGAAGCCAGTGCATTGAACTGCTCTGCCGCCTTATCAAACTTTTTCTGCTTATAAAAGGCATCCCCAAGATTAAAATTACCCGCTACAGATTGTTTGGATTTCTCCAAAGATTTTTGATAACTCGCTTCTGCTTCTGCATACTTCTGCTCGTTGTACAATTGGTTCCCTTTATGGATCTCTCTTTTTTCCTGCTGCGCAAACAGCATTGTCCCCTGAACAACCAGGAGCAGCATCATTATAAATTGCTTCATGGCTTTCTTACTTCAAACAAATTCACCCCGCTTAACTTTAAATTTTTCCTGCTGGAAATAAAGAACTCGATGATCAGTAAAACAAAACACAAGGCCAAAAAGAACTGAAACCGGTCTTCATAATTCTTGAAAGCTTTACTATCATAAGTATTTTTCTGCATTTTATCCACCTGTGCCATCACTAAAGGCAAACCGCTGTTGGCGTTAGAGGCCCTCACATAGACACCATTACCTGCCGCAGCGATTTCTTTACCCATATCTTCATTCAGTTTACTCACCACAGTTTTACCCGCTTCATCCAAATGAAAACCCACAGGACTGCCATTTTTATAAATCGGTACCGGCGCTCCTTCTGGCGAACCCAAACCGATGACATGGACAGTGACGCCTTTTTTCCTGGCCCTTTCCGCAGCTTGTACGGCGTCATCCTCGTGGTTTTCCCCATCGGTCATCAGGATCATGGCTTTACTTGTACCGCTCACCAGATCAAAGGTTTTTAAACCCATATCGATGGCTGCCCCAATGGCTGTACCCTGGGTAGGAACAATATTCGTATTGATATTGTCTAAGAACAATTTAGCTGCAGAATGGTCTGTGGTAATCGGCAACTGGACATAGGCTTCCCCGGCAAAGATCACAATCCCTATCCGGTCATTATGCAAATTGTCGATCATTTGAGAAATCGCTCTTTTTGCATTCTCTAGTCTGCTTGGTGCCAAATCCCCGGCCAGCATACTGTTGGACACGTCCAGCAATACGATCAGATCTGAACCGCTCTTTTTAGCTTCTTCCATTTTAGTCCCGATCTGAGGATCTGAAAGTCCAATGACCAAGGCAGCAAAAGCAATCAGGAAAAATACAAATTTGATCCCCGGTCTGGAGAAAGATACTTCCGGTATGATCTTTCCAACGGTTTCTTTGTCTCCTAAAGATTTCAGGGCTTTTCTTTTCCACCTGCGCACCACCAGATACAGGATAATGAACAGTGGTATCAGCACCAGGCCCCATAAAAATTCTATCTGTGCAAAACGTAACATATCCTTAGTTTAAGGCGCTTTTAAACACCGTATTCTTTAATAAAAATTCAAGCAGCAACAGGATTCCGGCCAGCAATGCAAAAGGCAGGAAACGCTCTGTCTTTTTGTGGTACTGAGTCACATCAATTTTAGCCTTTTCCAGCTTATCGATCTGTTCATAGATCTGTTTCAATTTCTGGTTATTAGTGGCACGGAAATACTGACCCCCTGTAATATTTGCAATTTTACTCAGCATCGCCTCATCTATCGTTACCGGCACCTGCTGGTACTGCACACCAAATGGCGTTTTCACCGGATAAGGCGCATAACCTTTGGTACCCACCCCTACCGTATACACCCTTACCTTCATTTGCCGGGCAATTTCTGCAGCAGTAAGCGGTGGAATAGACCCGGTGGTATTGGTTCCATCGGTGAGCAGGATCACCACTTTACTTTTTGCCTCACTGTCTTTTAAACGGTTTACCGCAGTGGCCAATCCCATTCCAATGGCTGTACCATCTTCAATCATACCATTGCTGATGCCTTTAAACAAATTAATGAGTACATCGTGGTCAATGGTTAAAGGGCATTGGGTAAAACTCTCTCCGCTAAATACCACCAGACCAATCCTGTCGTTAGGTCGGTCTTTAATGAAATCAATGGCAATATTTTTACCAGCTTCCAGACGGTTCGGCTTCAAATCCTCCGAAAGCATACTTCCCGAAATATCCGTTGCAATCACAATATCTATTCCTTCTGTTGTCGAGTCTTGCCAGCTGAAGGCAGATTGCGGTCTGGCCAGGGCTACAATCAGGGCACCAAGCGCCAGCACCCGCAGCACAATACTGTAATGTCTTAAAATACGTCTGGAGCTTCTTTTGGCTTTTAAAAACCCATGAATAGCCGAAACACGCAAGGTACCCTGCAACTTTTGGTTTTTCCAAATGTACCAGGCAATCATAAAAGGCAGGACCAGTAATAACCAGAAAAAACCTGGTTGTGCAAATTCAATCCCCTTAAAACTATTCATCATGACTTCTATGCGCTTTATTTTCAGGTTTAATCGGACTTTCTTTGGTTTGCTTTATAAAACCTATGGCATGCTCCATACTGAGCTCATTTTCTGTATTGAGCGGGCGTTCTTTGGCAAATTTCACCAAATCGGCCAGGTTCAGCATCTGCCGCAGGTTAGCCCGCTGCTGCTGAGGCAGATCTTTGTGCCGGAGCTCCAGAAAGATCTCTTCAGAAGTATGTTCCAGTGCCTTGATCTGGTACCGGCTTTCAAGGTACTCCCGGATCACATCGCTCAGTTCACTATAGTAACGTTTGATATGGCCTTGCTCCCAAAGCTTCTGATCTCTGATCGACTGCAATTTCTTCAGGGCCAGCTGATCTGCTGGCACAATCGGTGCAACAACCGGCGGTGGTCCTTTCTTAGGTCTCTTTCTTAAATAATAGATGACACCAGCCAGTACAATGATCAGCAGGACCGAACCTCCAACCCATAACCAATGGTCTTTAAGCCAGTCTATCCAGGAATAGGAAACGGCCAGTGGCTGCTTAATGTCATAAAAGGCTTTTGTCGTATCTACTTTTACAGCTGTTACTTCAAGCGGAATAGAAACTGTGGCAAAATGCTGCGTTCCGGATTGAAAACTAAAAGAAGGGACCACCTGTATTCCCGCATCAAAAGAGGTAATAATGTACCGTTGGGTGATGGTCTGCACCCCTGGTTTTTTAGGATCTGAAACGGTATCGGTTTTGCCTGCCTTCACGATCTGGATCTTGGAAGAAATGGTGTCGGTGAGGGCCGGAAAACTGATCTTCTCTTTAACAGGCAAGGCTGCGCTGAGAGAAAGTGTGGTCTGGTCTCCCATAGAAATGGAAGATTTGTCCAGTTTTGCATTGACCTGGATATTTTGTGCCTGACTGCTGTAACCCAGGAATAGAAAAAAGAACAGCAATACGCTGCAACTCAAATTAAAATACGGCTTCATCATCTTTTATCTTCTGGCCTCCCGTTTTTTAAATAGGGTCATTAAAGGTTGTATATAAGATTGGTGTGTACCAATAGAAGTATAATCTACACCCGATCTTCTGAACAGGTCCTGCAATCTGCCATTCCTTTCCAGAGCAGCAGCCTTGTAAGCCTGACGAACTTTTTTATCACCGGTGTTGATCCATTCTATCTGCCCGCTTTCCTCATCTGCAACCGGAATCAGCCCCAGATCAGGGAATTCTTCCTCATGGATATCATAGAGCTTCAAAGCCACAAGATCGTGTTTACGATTGGCAATTTTGAGTTCATTTTCAAATTTCTCACTCATAAAATCGGAGATCAGAAAAGCAGTTGATCTTTTTTTAATAGCGCTGGTAAAATACCTTAAAGCCTCGGCTATATTGGTGCCTTTATGTGCAGGCTTAAAATCGATCAGTTCCCGGATGATCATCAGGATGTGGCTCCTGCCCTTCTTGGGCGGAATGAATTTCTCTACCTGATCGCTAAAAAAAAGCACGCCAACTTTATCGTTATTCTGAATGGCAGAAAAAGCCAGAACAGCACACAATTCTGTGGCCAGTTCTTGCTTCTGCTGGGTTTGGGTACCAAAATTCTTGGAACCACTAACGTCCACCAGGAGCATTACGGTCATTTCACGCTCTTCATCAAACACCTTCACATAGGGATGGTTGAAACGTGCGGTCACATTCCAGTCTATGGTCCGGATCTCATCGCCTACCTGGTACTCTCTGACTTCGCTAAAAGCCATACCACGACCTTTGAAGGCCGTTTGGTATTCTCCTGAAAAGATCTGATTGCTTAACCCGCGGGTTTTGATCTCTATTTTTCTTACTTTCTTTAAGAGCTCTTTGGTATCCATAAATTATGGTACTTCTACGGCATTTAATATACCGGTAATGATATCTTCTGTAGTTACATTTTCTGCTTCGGCCTCATAAGTCAAACCTATACGGTGCCTCAATACGTCGTGGCAAACTGCCCGTACATCTTCAGGGATCACATAGCCTCTGCGCTTGATAAAGGCGTAAGCCTTTGAAGCCAGTGCGATATTGATGCTGGCTCTTGGAGAAGCGCCAAAACTGATCAGGTTTTTGTAATCTGCCAGTTTATATTCATCAGGATAACGGGTTGCAAAAACAATATCAATAATATATTGTTCAATTTTCTCATCCATATATACCTGCCTTACCACTTTCCGGGCTTTCAGGATATCGTCAGGATGTAATACCGTGTTCGGTTTCGCCATTCCCTGAGCCGAAATATTGGCCCTCATGATTTTCTTTTCTTCTTCCTTTTTCGGATATCCCAGTACCACCTTAAGCATAAAACGATCTACCTGCGCTTCAGGAAGCGGATAAGTTCCTTCTTGTTCTATCGGGTTCTGAGTAGCCAGTACTAAAAAAGGTTTAGGCAGATCAAAAGTTGTATCACCAATAGTGACCTGTCTTTCCTGCATAGCTTCCAGCAAGGCACTTTGCACTTTGGCCGGTGCCCGGTTGATCTCATCCGCCAGGATAAAATTAGAAAACAGCGGTCCTTTTCTGACCACAAACTCTTCTTTTTTCTGGTTATAGATCATGGTTCCAAGTAAATCGGCAGGAAGCAGGTCGGGTGTAAACTGAATACGGCTAAAACCCGCGTCAATAGTTTTGGACAGCGTATTAATGGCCAGGGTTTTCGCCAGACCGGGAACACCTTCCAGAAGGATATGTCCATCGGCCAGCAAACCGATCAATAAGCGTTCTACCATATAACGCTGACCCACGATCACCTTATCCATTTCCATAAAAAGGAGGTCTATAAACGCACTCTCCTGTTGTATCATTTCATTCAACGCCCGGATATCAGTTCCATATGATGAACTTTCGGTTGTGATATTTATTTCTTCCATTTGGACTTAATTTTTTTCGATGCGAAAATTATATAAACCTCCATTTTTTCGCAAGATAAAAGACCCTTCTGAATGTTAAAATATGTTAAATTATTACAAAACGAGTCCTCAATAGTGATAATGGTCATTTTTTAGCACCATAATAACAGCTAGGTTTGTCGCATTATTCTTATTCGATGGATGTCGATACTCACAGTAAAAGGGGACGTTCCGGGAAGTTCGGCCCCTTTTTTAGGGAAAAACTCGGCAGTATTTTTTAAGTTTATTCATTTTTACCTACCTTCACCAAAAAATTTACGACCATGAATATTATCTGCAGTACTATAATGAGCGATTGCCAAGTTTATATGTCTTTAGTTCCTTATTGCTTAGTTGTTGCTGTTACCGCAATTTATCTGACCGCTGTAAGAAACCGCGTAAGATAGTTCCTTATTTCCTTTTTTGCATATCAGGCTCTTTCACAGAGCCATGATATACTTTTGCGTATTCTAAATCCTTGCTTTGTTTAATTTATTTAGCTATAAAACACCCAAAAAATACGCTGATGAGTTCAGGGTGTCCTATAACTATACTAATGTAAAGCAAGTCAGAATCCTGAGTTGGCTGATCCTGATCATTGCCTCACTAGTCAGGTTGGCTAATATTCTTTTTTATGAAAATCTCAATATAATACCTAGCTATCAGGAATACAACCTGGTCAATTATATTCAGATTATTGGTTCAGCCCTTTTTATAATGGCCAGTACCCAGGTGCTCAAAACCAGGCGAAAGAACAAGGTAATTAAAAAAATAACGACCTTACTTTTCGTTTTTTTCATCATTTCCATCACCTTCTCTACCAGTTACATCGTTTCCATGCACAACACCAAAAACACCTTAATGATGCTGCTGGTTGGAATTGTAACGGTGAGCATCTTCTTTCTGCTGGAGCTTTCGGAAGTTATAGGTTTATCAATCTATATCATTGTTCTTTTTATTCTAAGCATCAGTATTTCACCATTTAATATTCAGGAAAAGATATTTAACGCCATTGTTTCCATGGTACTGGCCTTTGTACTCTTTGCTTTTTCCCGTTACAGTTATTACTTTAAATCCCAGCATTTCCTGCAGGTTAAACAATTGGAAGAAAATAATCGTGAGGTAGAACTACTTAACCGGCAGAAGGGAGAAATACTTGGTTTTGTAGCGCACGACCTGCGCAATCCTTTAAATAACATTGAGGCACTGAGTACCATGATGCTGATGGAAGATGAGGTTCAGAAAAGTGTAAAGGAAGAAGTTGAAATGGTTCTTGACTCTGCCAAACAAGCAAAAACCATTATCAATGATTTACTGGAGGTTATCCAGGAAAGCAATGCAAACACCTTACTTCCAAGAGAAGAAATCAATCTTTCTTCCTTCCTGGACCAGATTGTAAAAACCTGGCAAATGAACCTCAGCAGTGAGCGAAAAATCAATTTTCAGGCCGGAAAAGACCCTGTTTATGCCATGATCAATCCTTCAAAATTCTTGAGGGTTATAGATAACCTAATCGGAAATGCTTTAAAATTTTCTCCTTACCATGCACCAGTACATCTTTCACTCGAAACAGAAGATGAACAAGCACTGATCACGGTGACAGATTTTGGCATTGGGATCCCCCCGGAATTACTGGATAAATTATTTGACCAATTTTCCAAAGCAGGGCGATCCGGTTTGCGGGGAGAAAAGTCTATTGGCTTAGGTCTGCACATTTGCAAACAAATCATTGAACAGCATCAGGGCACCATCCTGGTCAACAGCAAAGAAAATAGAGGCAGTAGTTTTGTAGTCCGGATTCCTGTTCTGGCCTAATTCAATTTAAATCTATCGTTTGTAATGTTCGACACTTTTGAGGTGAGCACAAGATTTACAATCATAATACCAATAAAAATTGCCAGGCATACTTGTGCGGTAGAATACAATTTACTCCCTGAAACTATAGATTCTGATTCCCGGATCAATTCTTCCCCTGCATCTGTCTGTAACCTACTAAGCTCTGATAATTTTTCTGAAATATTGTTATAGGCTGTTTTCCCCGAGGCTTCAAATAGATGGCGTCCTTCTGCCAGCGTATGTATTTCTGCCATCGTGATGATATTGTTTTCTATAAGGATTCCATCACGGAGCTTTGTTTTAAGGTCAGCCAATTGGCTCTTTTCTTTTTTTATTAGAAAAGTACCTTCATATTTATGTACCAGTGAGTCTATATTTTTATTATAACTGCCTAGTTTCTTTTTCAATTCGATGAAACTGATCTCTGCTGTCCGTTCCGGGTTTAAAGCCTCCTCCAGTAAATATCTCTTTGCATAGACATTCTCTGCCAGGAAAAACAGATCTGTTGCCGGTATCAAACGGTCGTGATACATGGAGACAAAAGCATTGCTCATATTTTTGATGCTCTTATCTTCGAGCATCCGTATCAACATGGTGCAACACATAATGAAGAACAAAAATGCCGCAATCTTCATTTTTTGTTTAAAGGAAAAACCAAATATCATAAGCACATCTTTAAAGCCGGTTTTTAGTCTTCCGCCGGAGTTGTAAATAAGTTCTGGGCAAAATTTACTAAAAATAATTCTCTTTTCGCCCTGGTTACTGCAGTATACAGCCAGCGCAGGAAATCCATATCCACCATGTCGTCGGTCAGGTAGCCCTGATCTACAAATACTGCATCCCATTGCCCACCCTGGGCCTTATGACAGGTCACCGCATAAGCAAATTTAATCTGCAACGCATTATAATATGGATCTTCTTTAATCGCTGCAAACCTTTCTTTCTTTGTTTTTAGGTGTTCATAATCTAAACTCACCCCCTCATACAGCTTTCTACTGTCCTCATAAGAAAGATTTGGTGTTTCTCCGGTTAGGGTATCCAGGAGTACTTTACAGGTAATAGCACCCAGTTCCGGATAATCCAGAAACTCCATTTGCACCTCGCTGAAACGAAGCCCATAGCGTTCTTCTTCATTTCTAACCCTGGTGATCCTGGCCATATCTCCATTGGCAATGAAGGATGCCGATTCATTTTCGCCGAGCCAGAAATAATTGTTGCGGACCACCATAATCTGATCTCCACCGGTCAGCTCTTCTTCACGGTACAGCAGCCTTGCCCTAATCTGCTGGTTATACACATTAGCCGATTTGTTGGACCTGCACACCACCAGACAGTTTTCTATATCAAACTTACTGTAGGCATACTCCAATCCTTCCACAAGTTTTACTCCAGTCATCCTGAAAATATCTTTATAAGACCTGGTGATGAATTTAGGGAGTTCGATTTCTGGAAATTCACCAAGCTCTTCCTTTGTCGTATAATCGTTGATCAGCTTCCTGAGCATCGTGGCGTTAGCCAATATGCCCGATTTTTTCTCCTGTCTGACCACTTCTTTAAGTTCTACGTGAACCACATCAAGTAAAAAGCTTTCGGCCAGATGAACAGGATTCAATGCCGGGCTGTCCAGACTGCCTACGGGCGGAAGCTGGGCAGTATCCCCTACAAATACAACTGCACAATTCTTTTGGTTATAGACAAACTCCATCAGGTCTTTTAAAAAAGAAGAAGCATTTTGACTGTTCCATTCATCAGCGATCATCGAGGCTTCATCTACAATGAACAACGTATTTTCAGCTAGATTTGGCGCCGGCTGGAAAGCCATTTCGAGGGCTACAGCAGAGCGTTTACGATAAATTTTCTTATGAATGGTCAGCGCCTTTCTTCCAGTATAATTACTCATTACTTTTGCCGCCCTTCCTGTTGGAGCAAGTAATACAGACCTCAGTTTAAATTGAGGAAGCGCTTTTACCAGAGCAGCCACGGATGTGGTTTTACCAGTTCCGGCATAGCCCTTTAGTACAAAACATTTTTCATCCAGCCGTCCTGATAAAAACCCGGCCATCCTGCTACAAAAAATCAGTTGTTCTTCTGTTGGCGGAAAGGGATAAGCCTGGGCTATAATCGTCACTTTATCCATTTTACAAATATGCAATGGTGTTGTTATAGAAAAAAGAATTAATTTTGTTAAGATGAATATTAAAAACAGCCTTCTGCTATTGGA
>NZ_JAELTV010000779.1 GCF_016429005.1 Pedobacter sp. ASV19 | reverse complement strand
ATGACTCGGCGACCACCTATATCTACACCGGCTAACGTTCGTCGGCAGCGTCAGATGTGTATAAGAGACAGAAACTGGACTCCTGGTTTTTTACAAAGTGATCCTCCATCGGCTGCAATTTTTTCGGATCTAGCGGAAGAGTCTTTCCACAATAGTAATAGTTATTTCTCAGGTAATGTCGGTATCGGTACAAGTGTTCCAAAAGAAAAACTCTCTGTTAATGGTAATATCCGAGCAAGAGAAGTTAAAGTAGAAAATGGAAATTGGCCAGACTATGTATTTTTCAAAGACTACAAATTGCCATCTCTTGAAAGTATCGAAAAACATATTAAAGAAAAAGGCCATTTGCCTCAGATACCCTCATCAAAAGAAGTTAAAGAAAATGGTATTAGTGTAAGCGAGATGAATTCCAAACTACTTCAGAAAATTGAAGAACTGACCCTATATCTGATTGAGCAGAAAAATAGGGGTGATCTGCAACAGAAGCAAATTGAATTACAACATAAAGAATTGGAAGCATTAAAATCAAAATTGTAAACAGATGACTAAGAATTATCTACTCATTCTACTATTATTCTATGGCGCTTTGTCTTTTGGTCAGACCAATTTATTTCCGGCTTCAGGTAATGTTGGAATAGGAACAATAAATCCAGTGTCGAAATTATCAATAGGGGATTATTTTGTTGACGGAACTGGTAGCAATATTAGTAGAGATATCTTGATAAGCCATGTCTCTTATACACATCTG
>NZ_JAELTV010000778.1 GCF_016429005.1 Pedobacter sp. ASV19 | reverse complement strand
GAACGGGGGTAAAGCATCTGCGCTGAATTTCGGTATTTCAAAAGCCAGTGCAGATTTCGTGGTTTGTATTGATGCCGATACCCAGTTGAAAGCAAATGCAATTACGGAACTGATGAGGTTCTTTTATATAGATGAGATTGCTGCGGTTGCGGGTACAGTGAAGGTTGGAAATGCAAATAACATCATTACCAAATGGCAGTCTATTGAGTATATCACTTCACAGAACATGGATAGACGTGCTTTTGATCTTTTAAATACGATCACAGTGGTTCCTGGTGCCATTGGTGCCTTTAGGAAAAAGGTGATCCAGGAAGTAGGTGGGTTTACTACAGATACACTTGCTGAAGACTGTGATCTGACCATGCGTATTTTGAGAGCAGGTTACGTTGTTAAAAATTCCAATGAGGCTATTGCTTATACAGAAGCACCGGAAACGGTAAATATGTTACTGAAACAGCGCCTGAGATGGAGTTTTGGGGTGATGCAGAGTTTCTGGAAAAACAGGGATACCTTATTGAAGAGAAAATACGGTTATTTTGGAATGATCGGTATGCCAAATATTCTGATCTATCAGATTATTTTACCTTTATTTTCTCCATTAGCCGATCTTTTTATGGTGATTTCGTTGGTGAGCGGTTTGTGTTCGCTGGCTTCTGTAAACTCTTTGACCTTTCAGGGAATTCACAGCATTATGAGTTTGCAGAACGGCTTTGGGCAGGTATTGCTGTTTTATGTGATTTTCATTATTGTGG
>NZ_JAELTV010000777.1 GCF_016429005.1 Pedobacter sp. ASV19 | reverse complement strand
CCCCCCCCCCCCCCCCCCCCCCCCCCCCCCCCCCCCCCCTTTTCAAGCAGAAGACGGCATACGCGATAGAGCTGCCTGTCTCGTGGGCTCGGAGATGTGTATAAGAGACAGCTTTTGATATAATTGATCCTGAAATAAAATATGGGCTGGTTTGTTTTTCTGGCAATTTTCTCAATGCCCAGTTGAACGGATGTTTGCTGATGCATGAAAGTTGTCCAATAGTGAGATTCATCTTTTGATGGGGCCTGATCATTCCCAAAACTAAACATACTCGGTGAATTTTTGCTTTGCTGCAAAGCCCGTAAGGTTTGGCGCATGGCAATTAATTTGTTTCCAAATCTGCTGCGTACTTTTTTAAACCAATTGTCATAAACCGGATTGCTCAAGGGTTTATAAATAGGGTAATGGTCCGCTGAAAAATTTAAACCGATGCCAAGTGTACCCCATTCCCAGTTGCCGTAATGGGCCGAGCAGATCAGGATACTTTGTCCGTTATTCAGATAAGCTTCCACCTCCTCCTTATTTTTAAAAACAAAGCGCTTCTCAATTTCTTTCTTCGGGATATTGTTCATTTTGACAATCTCGAAAATGAGGTCTGACAGGTATTGGTAAAAACGTTTTTCTATCGCGTTAATTTCTGCTGCTGTCTTATCCGGAAGCGCTTTAATCAGATTTTCTCTAACGACCTTTCTTCTGTAACCAAAGATGGAATACAACAGTACGTAAAGAACATCAGACAAAATATATAAAAC
>NZ_JAELTV010000776.1 GCF_016429005.1 Pedobacter sp. ASV19 | reverse complement strand
ACGGCTAACGTTCGTCGGCAGAGTCAGATGTGTATAAGAGACAGAGCTACCACTGCATTAAAAACATTTATTGCTGGCGGTAAATCGCTGCCTTTTGAATTTTCTACCATGGATTTAATTTATGGCAGTAACAAAAGCACGGAATTTGAAAACTGGTTGCGTTTCGCAAATTCATTAAGATTACGCTTGGCATTGAGAATTGTTAAAATTGACCCAGTTTTGGCCAAATTACAGGGAGAAAAGGCATTGGATCCAGCAAACGGTGGTGTAATTACCGACAATACACAAATCGTGCAAGTGGCAGTACCAGCGGGGAATTTTAGTAATCCTTTAGCTTTTATTACCATAAATTGGGCAAATATATGCATTGGCTCTTCTATACAAACCTATATGACTGGTTACAATGATCCGCGGATTGGAAAGTATATGGATAAATCTTCAGATCCTACTTCTGCGGATCAGTACAAAGGAATTCGCATTGGCGCAAACACCGCAACTGTTGGTGTAGCAGGAAGTTCCTATAATAATTACTCAACGCTTAATTACAAAGATGGAACAAATCCTTCTTTCACATTGAGAACTCCACCAGTATTAATGACCGCAGCCGAAGTTTATTTTCTAAGAGCAGAAGCAGCACTAAGAAATTGGAACAACGTAAATGGAACTGCCCAAAGTCTGTATGAGCAAGGTATCAAAACTTCATTTGCTCAATGGGGTGTGAGTTCGAGTACTTATTTAGCTGACAATACAAGCG
>NZ_JAELTV010000775.1 GCF_016429005.1 Pedobacter sp. ASV19 | reverse complement strand
TTTACAACCTTAATAGATAAAACAAATAGCTATATTGTGACTGTGTTTAAAACAAACTCCGAATAATTCTTATAATAATTAAAACAAAGCTTAAAAATGAAAATATTTGATAAGGAAATAGACTTAGTAATCAACGGGGTTGTTGCCACTGGATCTTTAACTTACGATGAAGCAATTAAAATGCTTGTCCCTCTTATTAATAAAACTGATTTTCAACGCAAGTTACAAGACAAAAAATTCTATGAAAAATTAGAAAAGGACATAGAGAAAGGATGTATAATGCCTGCTATAACCATTGCATTAGTAGACACAACTATAAATAAAGAATCTACAATTGCAGATGTTGAAGCTTTTTTCAAAGACAATTATAAGAATTCATTCGTTTTAGATGGCATACAAAGATTAAATACCTTGTCTAGGCTTAACAACTCAGAAATACTAGATAAATCGCGGAAGATTTATATAAACCTAATTTTTAGTGATTCCGTAGATAAGTTGTTATACAGAATGATCACTTTGAATAACGGCCAAAAACCAATGACCCCTAGACACCAAGTTGAAGTTCTAATGGCAAACGCATTTGATTTTGATAAACTTGGGATTGTTATACAATCTGAAAAAGATAGAGCAGAAAAAATAACAATTAAGTCATTCAATAAATCAGATATTATTCAAGCTTATCTTGCCTTTATGGCAAATAGTCCATTAATAGACAACAAAAAGATAATTGAAGAAAAAATGGACACCTTACTTG
>NZ_JAELTV010000774.1 GCF_016429005.1 Pedobacter sp. ASV19 | reverse complement strand
ACGTTCGTCGGCAGCGTCAGATGTGTACAAGAGACAGATGTATATAATTTTATTATGGCATTCAAAAATTTTAAATTCGCGAATACCTAACTCCAACGGTTTTGAAAAAACACATCTTATTATTCCTATTACTGACACTTTCTCTCGGCCTCAGAGCTTCATCCATCCTGATTTATATGGACGAAGATCAGAAAAATCATCTGAAAGCCTATGGGCTGGCATATTGGAGTATCAAACAACAGGCCGATGTAAGCTGGCTACTGAACTACCGCGGCGGGAGTTTTCTGATCAAGTATGCAAAACCAATAGAAGACGAGTGCAAAATCCGGGGTATATCTTACCAGGTAATGGCAGATGCAAAAGTAACGGCCCTACTTAACGAAATCAGCAGTCCGGATGTCAATATGGAAATGGTTAAATTAGAGAAAGCGCCTAAAATTGCTGTTTATTCCCCAAAAAGCAAATTACCCTGGGATGATGCAGTAACCATGGTACTTACCTATGCAGAAATCCCTTATGATGTAATTTATGATGACGAAGTCCTCAAAGACAAACTGACAGGTTATGACTGGCTACATTTACATCATGAAGATTTCACAGGTCAATATGGTCGTTTCTGGAGTAATTTCAGAAATGCTGTCTCTTATACACATCTGACGCTGCCGACGAACGTTAGGCGGTGGAGATCGAGCTGGTCGCCGTATCATTAAAAAAGGGTTGTTGGAGGGGGAGGGGGG
>NZ_JAELTV010000773.1 GCF_016429005.1 Pedobacter sp. ASV19 | reverse complement strand
AAAAAAGAGATTCTACTGTGTTTGATGTTTACCGTTTAAATGTACGGAACGGTAAGATGGAAATGGCTGTTAAAAATCCGGGAAACATCACCAATTGGTACGCAGATCCAAAAGCCAGATTGAGACTGGCGACTTCCAGTGATGGTGTGAACGAAACCCTGTTGTACCGGGAAAATGAGAGCCAGGAATTTAAGCCGGTGATCACTAATAACTTTAAAACAACACTGATCCCGGTTGCTTTTTCGGAAAACAAACCCAATAGTATTTACGCCATATCCAATGTCAGCAGAGACAAAAATGCGCTGGTGGAACTGGATTGTAAAACAGGAAAAGAAAATAAAGTGCTGTTTAGCAATGATACACTCAATGTTGTAGAAGCCCAGTACTCGGCCAATAAGAAAAGAATGGCCTATGTGGTTTGCGAAACCTGGAAGAGGGAAAAGTTCTACCTGGATGACACTGTAAAGCAGTTTTATCAGAAACTTGATCAGCTGTTGCCTAAAACAGAGTCCTATATTGTTGGTCAGGACAAACCGGAGGACCTGTTTGTGATTCGCACTTATACAGACCGAAACCCAGGTTCTTATTATTTATATTTTGCCAATAATGGCAAGTTAAGAAAGCTGAGCGATGTGAATTCTTCTATCTGTATAGAAGCTGTCTCTTATACACATCTGACGCTGCCGACGAACGTTAGCCGGTGTAGATCTCGGGGGGAGACGGAGCATTTAAAAAGGGGGGGGGGGGGGGGGGGGGGGGGG
>NZ_JAELTV010000772.1 GCF_016429005.1 Pedobacter sp. ASV19 | reverse complement strand
ATGGGGGTGTCGCCTACGGCATATAGAAAGAAGCAAGACTTAGTACAAGAAACCAAATAACCATAGAGGGATTTTATTTCCCCAGCCATACTCCAGATCATCGGAGACCACAAATGCATTTTCGTGACCTTTTATTTGCTCACTTGATTTGTTCTTTCCCCCAATTTCAAAAAGATACTTGTCATTTACTAAAAAATCACCATCTTTTGGATAAGTGACAATTGCTCCGGAATTTTCAACCTG
Organism: Pedobacter sp. ASV19; assembly: GCF_016429005.1. GTDB lineage: Bacteria > Bacteroidota > Bacteroidia > Sphingobacteriales > Sphingobacteriaceae > Pedobacter. The sequence goes on along the minus strand of NZ_JAELTV010000772.1, from coordinate 519 downwards.
TGAGAGGAAAAATGTTTCTCTTATATTGCCGATATCAGGTTTTCCTTCCGCAAGAGCAGCAATCAAGCTGGTATTATGTAAGAAGATTTTTTCTGGTTTATTCATTAGGCTTATGCCGTGGGAAGATGCGCGGAGGTTGTGGATGAGCTGTGACTGTTCTAAAATATGTAACATTTCTAACAACCTGCTTCTTGAAGTATCTACTTGTTCGGCCAGTTTAGCGATATTCGGTTTAAAGGGAACAGAGGTAGAAATGATATAAAGTAGTTTTTTGAGTTTGGCTAAGGTGGATACCTCTATTGCTTTTGCTTCAGGCAAGTCATAATCTATGATTACATTGATTAACTGATTAATTCTCATGAAATAGTCATTCTCACCCTCGATAAAGAAAGGATATGCTCCATAAGAAAAGTACTCCTTAATATATTTTAATGGAGATTTAAGATCCTTTTGTATTTGGCCTGCAATAGCGCTGTGGTCACTAATAATGGCTTCAAGACTATATAAAGGTAAGTCCAT
>NZ_JAELTV010000771.1 GCF_016429005.1 Pedobacter sp. ASV19 | reverse complement strand
AGATGTGTATAAGAGACAGATAGAACAGTGTAGGTTATTCGATGATCCGGCCTTTTAGCGCTGATTGTTCGACAAAAGTACCTGTTTGCCTATGTTACGGCGAACAAACGGCGAACAAGCTACGAACCGAGACGAAGCCAGATACATACTTTGAGGCTGCTTTTATAGGTCTTATCGTTTTATAATCCGGTTAAAACTGGGCTTCGTTATTTTTAAATCCTGTATTGGCTTAACGTCCGGCTTTAAGCTATTTGATAATTTAAAGCAAAATATTTCTTAAAAGTATTGTCGGTGGATAATATTTTTTGTGTAGTGAAAAAATAGTAACCACTTATTCGGTTTAATTATTTACTATTGCCAAAAGTTTTTGGTAATTTTAAACTAACCCTACCAATGAGTTTGTTTATGACCGGCTTTGCCATAATATCTAGATGATGAGGATAAACAATAAACTATCTGATCAAGAGCTTGCTGAATTAATTAGGGAAGGTGATTATGCTGCTTTTACAGAAATGTATAACCGGAATTGGGAAAACCTGCTTCGCTTCGTTTCTAAAATTGTGCATGATGAAGACGATGCTCAGGATATTGCTGTCTATTATACACATCTCCGAGCCCACGAGACAGGCAGCTCGATCTAGTATGCCGTCTTCTGCTTGAACAGTGGGGGGGGGGGGGGGGGGGGGGGGGGGGGGGGGGGGGGGG
>NZ_JAELTV010000770.1 GCF_016429005.1 Pedobacter sp. ASV19 | reverse complement strand
CTTTCAGTATCGCACAGCAATTGGGAGGATTTCAATAATAATTTTATGAAGAAATGTGTTTTAATATGCTTCTTGCTTTTCACCGGTGTGGGTGCCTTTGCACAGAAGTTTGCTTATGTGGATACAGAATATATACTCAAGCATTTGCCAGAGTATAAATCGGCCTTAAACCAGCTGAATGTGTTATCTCAGCAATGGCAGCAACAGGTGGATAATAATTTCACCCAGATTGATAAAATGTACAAAGCTTACCAGGCAGATCAGGTATTACTTACAGATGATATGCGTAAGAGGAGAGAAAACGAGATTATTGAAAAGGAAAAGGCAGCTAAAGATTTCCAGCGCCAGAAGTTTGGTCCGGATGGAGATCTTTTCCAATCAAGAGCTAAGCTTTTAAAACCAATTCAGGAGAAAGTTACTAAAACAGTTGCGGATCTGGCTAAAAGTAAATACATTGATTTTGTTTTTGACAAAAGCAGTGAAGCAACAATGATGATCTATGCCAGCAGCAGTTATGACCTGAGCAATGACATTATTATCAAACTTGGTTATAAACCAGGAACAGTTATCAAATAACACACAAACATAAAATTTAAAACAATTATTAAGGAAAAATAGAAATGAGAAAGTTAATTAATGTATTCTTTGTAGCGGCGGGATTGTTGTTTACGGCTAATGTAGCAAATGCACAACAAAAGATAGGGCACTTAAATTCAGAGGCAATATTCGCTGTTATGCCTGAAGCAAAAGCTGCACAAAGTACACTT
>NZ_JAELTV010000076.1 GCF_016429005.1 Pedobacter sp. ASV19 | reverse complement strand
CCCCCCCCCCCCCCCCCCCCCCCCCCCCCCCCCCCCCCCCCCCCCCCCCCCCATTTTTAGATGTGTATAAGAGACAGATATTGGTATTCAACCAGATGTCTATATGGACAGTTCGGTAAAGGACTGGGTGGAATTTGCATTGCGTTATCTTGAGGAATGAAATTGATTCTCGCCTATGAATTTTCAGAATGATTGATCTAAAGATCTATTTTAACGTAACATCCAGATAAACAGAATGACGCCCGTATGTTTCGTAAAATGGTTTAAAAACTACTTCATCAATAGTGAATTCCAATTGCTGTGGATCACCCTTGATTGACTTACTGATATCATGCGCATCTAAGGTTACTTTACGCCATTCTTTTCTTGCTTCGGGCTCCTGAGCTGCCAGTAATATGGGGCCGTAAAACAGACTGGCTATGTTCTGCTGGTCCATAACCGGATCCAGGTGAAATTGGAACGGCATTTTCAATTCTATAATATCGCCGTCTTTCCATTGTCGGCTTATTTTAAGGTAAGTTCCTGGATCGGCCTGGAATTTTTGTTCTACGCCATTGATCTTTACAAAGAATCCTTTGGTTGCCCAGCCTGGCACACGCACATTGACATCAAATCTTCCATTGCCACGAATCGTCAGGCTGGTGTGGTCTTCATTTGGAAAACTGGTAGTTTGTTCTACTGTTATATGGCGTTCTGTCCATTTTAACGTAGACGGTATATATAGATTTACATAAAGTGCCTTGCCATCCTTACTTTTAAAGTAAATGGAATTTTGCAGCTTGGTGCTGCTCTCAATTGCAGTACCATTGCAACAGGTAAAACCAGTCATATCCTCATTACTAAATTGTTTAACAGAGCCTGGTCTGAGCGGAACATGATAGGTATTGGCAGGGCTGTCCTTAGCAACAGAGGCCAGGATATGGTTGTACAAGCCACGTTCGTAATAGTCCATTAACTCTACCCGTTGATCGAAGAGAAACAGGTCACTAGTCAATTTTAGCATATTGTACGTGGCGCAGGTTTCGTTCTGTCCTCCGGAAGAGAAGCCGTTTTCATACAATGTTGCGGGCTGGCTGATAAAACATTCTGCATTTGCTGGATTACGTGCACCTGCAACTCCTCCGATACTGTACATATAATCATTCACCGTCTTATACCAAAAGTTATCCGCTACCTTGTAATATTCCGGGCTATTGGAAACACGATACATTTCGATACTCCCTACAATCTGAGGTATATGTTGATTGGCATGCAGTCCACGAAAAGAATCAACATTTTTGGCTAGGCCTTGTGAATGTGCCGTATCGCCATAGAACACTTTAATGTTATCAAACAATTGCGCCGTTTTCAGGTAATTTTTTTTACCGGTAATTCGGTACAGACGAGCCATGGATTCATTCATGCCTCCAAACTCTCCGGCAATGTAGGTGTTCCACATCTTGATCAGTCTCTCCTGAGGCAATTGACTTAAACGTGCATACACCCAATCGCTCATGCCACTAGCTATTTCAAGCGCTTTTTTGTTACCACTCACTTCATATACATCTATTAAGCCTGCTAGAATTTTATGTAAGGTATAATAGGGTGCCCAAACCTGGTTCTTCTGACCTCCGTACAGCGCTCCGTTTTCTAACATAATAAACTGATCGGGAGGATATGCACTGATGAATCCGTTGCCCCAGTTCCAATAATCGGTACGGATACCTTCATCACTAAGATCAGAATCAAAACCTGATTTTCCTGGACCATATGGTACTGCTGTTGGATCAGACACATATTTAGTGCCCGCTTCTTTTGCCTTTCCGGATAGTTGTGATAGCTGATAAAGTGTATTTACCATATATTCCATTTTTTCGGAGAAATTGGCCTGAAGTGCTTTGTCATATCCTGTGCCGGCATAGGCTTGTGCAATTGCCGTAAGATAATGCCCTGTGGCATGTCCCCTTAATTTGGTGTCCTGACTGTCCCATACACCCAATGGTTTTGCACCTTCCGGCTGCTTTTGACCAAAAGCATGTCTGAACATATAGAGAAAGGAGTTAGGGTCGGTTTTGGCTAATGTTCTTATAAACTTATCTCGATTTTCAATAAATTTGGTTTCGTGGCCATGAGCGTCGCTTCTCAAAGAAACCTGGTCCAACTTAAAGGCTTCCAGCTTTAAAACTGGAGTAGTTAATTTGTTGGACTCTTTTACTGTGACAAATGCCTTTGGTTGAAAATCTGTTCCGGCAATACGTCCTGTTACTGTGTAGTGTCCAGGCTTAAGAACTGCGCTGTTTTCGATAGGAGAGGGCCATAGCACACGTACTTTGGGACCTTTCATTTCATTCCGGTAGGTGCCCTGGATATAACTTGGTAATCGCGGTAGGTTTCCTGCTTCCGTTTCCACATTTACATCGGACACGTGAAGTAGATAGGTATTATAAAGCTGTGCCTCAGTTGGAGAAAAATGAGGGAGATCGTCCTCACGCTTTCCCGTGTTTGCCAGACCTTCATGAACGCCGCCCAGGGAATTGTTATAAATTCCGGCAATTTGTCTCCTGCTTAAGGGAACACGGTAAATCCGGAAATCATGTATCAATGCATTCAGATTGGGATCTCCGGGCGACAAGGATTTTCCGATATAAAGCAGTTTTTTCTCTCCTGATTGCAGACCCAGTACCTCCGTTAACTCTGCTGGGATATCCTTAGTTTCGCCTGCGGGTTTACCATTGACATAGGTGACCATAGATTTTGAAGGAACATCTATCACTATAACAAGATGAACCCATTTATTCACTTCAATTGCCGGAGAAACTGCTCCGTCTTTATTGTTCTTTTCTGAGGTTATTAGCGCTTGATAGCCTTTTTCGGTATTTGTCCCGACAGGTGCTGCAAAAAAATGATTATTGGCGTCTTTTCCGAAATCAAAAAAGCGCTGTCCACGACGATCTGAACGCAGGTATATCCAACCTGAAATACTGAGTGATTCTATATCCTTTAGTGCTTCTTCGGGGATTGTAAGAAAGTTATTGCTATCTCCAGAGAGTGATAGAACTTTTCCAAACCGATTATCGTTAACGAATTTGACGCCGGTGCCTTGAAATTTAGCGTGTAAATTATTTCGGGACCAGTCTTTGACATCTCCGTCAAATATATAACGTGCAATCATTCCCGTTTCACCGATTCCATCCAATATCTGGTCCCCGTTTTGTGCCTGAGCAGTGTTATTACCCTGAATTAAAACAGCAACAAAAAGGATGATATGCAAAAATTTTTTATAGATTTTCATCAGTATATAAGTTTTATTTTTAATTGTGATGAAGCTATCATGTGGTTGGATAGCTTTATCAGTTCCTTATTCTTGTAAAACTATAAAGAATACGCAGGTACTATAGGCCTGTTTTTAACTAATAAATGCACAATATTAACCGCTTATACGGTAGAGTTGTCAGTTACCACAAGCTTACTGTTTAGCGAGCCCTTTATTCCGTTTATCGGTTAAATATTTCCTAACGGGGATATCGTAAACGACCATGATGAGGTAGGCTGCTCCGGTCAGTAGTACTAGCGCGGTTATAATGATCAAAGACAGTTGCGTAGTGCTTACCTTATGAGTTGTATAGTAGTTGCCGAACATCCATAGCACAGCATAATGTGTCATATATAGCGGGTAAGAGATCTTTCCTGAAAAGACGCAAAATTTTTTCAAGCTAGGGGCCAATGCAGCCCCTGCGCCCAAAGCGATCAGCAATGGAAAGTAAACAAGTACGACCAGAGGTTCTGATAACCAATTCCATTTTGAGGATGGCATTATAAAGGCCAGGGACAATAATATGGCTAAACCGATAAATCCCAGTTTATTTTTGATGATCCAGTTGGAACGGTAAATAAGTAATCCTGCTAAAAATGAATAGGATATCCGTGCGCTGCCGTCCCAGAAGGTTGGACCGCTCCAGCCACCCAATAAATTGCCAGAACGATAGCTTACCAGGCAAATAGCTGCTGCTGCCAGTAGGGTTAAGATCACCAGAAAGCTGCGGCGAATCCGATAAAGCACGAATGCATAAACAATATTGGCAACATATTCCCAAAATAAAGACCATGCCGGCGCATTGAAACTGAAGAGGTTAAACCCACGGTCTGCTATTACGGGTAATGGAATAAGTAGTATAGAACAGATAAATGTAAGAATGATCTTGCCGCTGCTGTACAATTCTAGATGACCTCCAAATGGGTCGAACAAAAATGCCAGAAGGCCTAATATCGATCCGGCGATAACCAACGGATGCAGCCTGATGATCCTCGATTTAAAGAACTCGAGAATGCCCATTTTTCCTATACGATCGTCATAAGCATATCCAATCACAAATCCCGAAAGGCAAAAGAAGAAATCGACTGCTAAAAAACCGTGTCCGATAAAGTTCTGGCTAGAATCGGTAAAAGCCCATTCCATAAAATGAAATATGACAACAGCCCAGGCGGCAATGCCTCGTAAGCCGTCAAGAATTTCAAAGTGTTGTTTTGTTTGCAGAATTGTCGTAGCGGTTTTGCTTGTATCCATTTAAAATATATCAGTATCGAGTTAAAACTAATGAGGTAATAGTCCTTGGTTGGTTGTTGCGCCAAGATATCCAGAATTAATAATCTAACCAAATTTATAAGTTAGCAGGATAGACAGTTAAACGGGCAATTACCACGCTTTTTTATAAAGAGCAGATGTCCTGGAGCTATCTATTTTCAATAAATTCAGCAAAAATTTCTTTTGTACACTCCTTTTTGTCACATTTGAGAGGAAAGACCAGGCGAGTTACCAGATAGGAAATTGGTTTTGGCGTTTAAATACTCATGGATAGCATTTTTAAGGAAATACAAATACTAGGAGATATACCTTCATATTCCAAGCATGACAGGTTTGTTCAGGGCATTATTAATGCTGTCAACGGGAAGATCATTCATCAGAATGAAATGCTTCCGACGGTAAAGGTCATGATGAAGGAACTTGGTTTTTCCAGGCAAACCGTTATAAGTGCTTATAAAGAACTCATCGACAGGGGTATTGTAGAATCTAAAAACAGACAAGGGTATTTTGTAGGCGGCGGCAATACCAACAGGATAATGAATGTCGCATTGCTGATGTATAACCTGGACACCTTTGAGGAACAATTTTACCGGAATTTTCGGCAGGAGATTGGTCAGAAAGTTAGCCTGAATACCTATTTTCATCATGGTGACATTGAAATATTTGGCACCATTTTATCACAAATAAAAAGCAAATACGGGATGTATGTAATTGCGCCAATACCTCATCCTCAGACTAAAGAATTGCTGGAAATGATACCGCGCAACAAACTTTTAATTTTTGATCGGTTTGAACCCCTGGATGGTGTTTTTAACCATATCACACAAGAGTTTGGAAACTCTTCTTATGAAGTCTTTTCAAAGCTGGCACCCAGGATCCGGCAGTTCGATGAATTTATTTTTTATCACTCTCCAATCTCCCTGGATCCTAAAGAGATTGTCGGGTCATTTAAAAAATTCCTTAAAGATTTCAATATCAAAGGCCGCATCGAAAGGGAATATATCGCCGGAACGGTTGAAAAAGGGAAGGTGTATTTTACCTTGGATAACTTTGCACTATGGCAGATTATGAGAGATTGTATAGGTAAAAAACTTGTACCGGGAAAAGACCTCGGGGTGCTCTCCTCCAATGATGAACCGGCGAAAGAAATTATAGGTATCACTACATTTTCTGCTGATTTTTCGAAAATGGGTATATTGGCCGGACGTGCAGTTTTAAAGCAACAAGATATACAGCTCACCGTACCTATGATCTTATTTGAAAGAACTACACTTTAAAGATCCATATGAATTGGATTATCGCCTCCAGTTTCCTGCTTTTTATTGGCTCAGTTGCCTTCATTTCATTGTATTACTCCAGGCGCAGAAAAGCGGATACTTTAAATCGTTTCTTTCTGGCCGACAGAAAACTTGCATTTTTCCAGGTTGGTTGCGGGTTACTCTTTACCAATATCAATACCTCTACCATCATAGGTGAAAATGAACTTGTTTATACCCATAATATGACGGTTATGGCATGGGGTGTCACCTCTGTTCTTGCCATGTTACTGGTGTCTGAGTTTATTATGCCAATGTATATCCGGCTTGGAATTTCGACTACGCCCGATTTTCTCAGCGCGAGGTATGACCGTAGTGTTGGGAAAATTGTGTCTATGATATTTCTGTTCGGCTATATCATTAATCTGCTGCCATCCGTATTGTATAGTGGAGCTCTTGCCATGAACGGATTGTTCAACTTTTCAACCGTATTTAATGTAGATTATAGCACCAGCATTTGGATATTGGTTTGGATACTGGGATCGGCAGGCTGTCTGTTTACTATGATGGGCGGATTGAAAGCTACCACAATTTCAGAGATGTTATTGGGTATGGGGCTTTTTGCCGGAGGTCTGATGCTACCGGTTTTTGGTCTTAAGTATCTTGGGCATGGCAGTATCCAACAAGGTATACATGTTTTGTTAACGAATCATAAGGATCATTTTAATAGTATAGGATCATCTTCTGACCCCATCCCATTTGGTACCCTTTTTACAGGTATGTTATTGGTGAATTTGTATTACTGGGGAACCGAACAATACATTGTTCAGCAGGCTCTGGCTTCGAAGGACCTCAAAACCTGTCAGAAAGGGATTGCGGTGGCCTGTTTAGGGAAACTGATTTCTCCTCTATTTTTATGTGTGCCGGGCCTGATCGCAGTACATGTTTTCGCCGGAATGCAGAATCCGGCTGAAGTATTTCCTATGCTTAACCGCTTGGTGTCTCCACCTATTATTTCTGGATTTATTGCAGCTATAATTTTTGGTGCGGCCTTAACCACTTTTAATGCTGGTCTGAACAGTTCAAGTACTTTGTTTATACTCAATATATACAAACCCTGGCTGGAGAAACGGTCGCAGATTGTTTCTGAAAAAAGACTGATCCGGAGCGCTAAGCTGTTCCAGATCATAATTTGTTTAATTGCCATTATGATTGCGCCGTTAATTATTTTGGTTAAACACGGCTTTTATACTTATGTCCAAACCGTAAATGGTTTTTTTAATGTACCTATTTTCACCATCATGTTCATTGGTCTGATTACCAGAAAAGTTCCGCCTCTGGCCGCAAAAATAGGATTGACATTCTTCATTGTTTCTTATGGCTTGACTCAACTGGTCTTTAATATCCATATCCATTTTTTACATATTCTGGCAATTTTGTTTTTAGTCACTTGTGGCATCATGCTCCTCATTGGCAAATTCTACCCCATGTCAGTGCCTTATCAACTCAAGACGAATAACTTAGTAGATCTCGAGTTATGGGAAAACAGACATTTCTATACCGGAATCCTGATCGTGTTGATGATACTGATGTTTGTTGTTTTCTCTCCACTGGTTCTTGTAAAATAAAATTTGCAGATGCCAAAGTAATTATTTACTATTGTGATGTAGACCAGATTAGACCAGATGAACAAATTCTTTATTTGCTGCCCCAAGGGGGATGCGCGGATTGAACGTATACTGTATTTTGTTTCTTGCAGAGGCCTTTCCCTGGTCAGTAGTTTTTACGAATGCGAATCAATTTCAATTCTTATACTATGATTTTACGGCGATATAAATCGGTCCTTTTGGTGTTTGTGTTTTATGGGGTCTCTTTTGCCTCGGCACAGGTCGGAAATGTGAATTTTACTTCCTCTGACAAAGACCTGGTTCGTGCTTTTAACTGGGCCAAAGACATGGCGCTACATTATAAAGGAGCGGATACCGATCCGGTAGGCGCATGGTATGAAGCAGCACTCCCGTCGCGATATGCATTTTGCATGCGCGATGCGGCACATCAGAGTATTGGTGCCGAGATACTGGGATTGAGTAGGGAAAATCTGAACATGTTTACTTTGTTTGCTAAACATATTTCGGCCTCAAAAGATTGGTGTTCCTATTGGGAGATTAATAAATGGGGAAAGCCTGCACCCGAAGATTACAGGAGTGATAAAGAATTCTGGTACAATTTGCCAGCTAATTTTGATGTACTTTTTGCGACATGGAGGCTCTATCATTGGACTGGGAATAAAGGTTACATCAGCGATCCGGTCTTTGTACATTTCCAGGAAAAGACGGTGAAGGAATACATTAATACCTGGGTGCTCTCTGCTGATTCTTTGCTAAAAAGACCAGCGCATCTCCATACCCCGATTCCTTATGAGGAGAAGGATTCTTTTCAAAGTTGTCGTGGGTTGCCTTCCTACTCGGAGGGAATACCAAACCTGAGAACGGGAGTTGACCTTGTGGCTGCGCTTTATCGTGGGCTGCAAACCTATTCAGAGATACTTGCAGCAAAAGGAAAGCGGCAGGAAGCTAAATTATATGCTCAGAAGGCGGAGCGCTACCGGGTGCGTTTGGAAGCTGACTGGTGGAACAGTAATCAGAGTTGCTATTTTGCTTATCACAGCAGCGACGGCCAATTCGTCAATGACGATCCAACCCCATTTCTGCTTTGGTTTGATGCCCTGAAGGATAGGTCGAGGGTTAAGGGCCAGCTGGCACAAATTGCCGCAACAAAGACCAATATAGAATGCACTTCCTATTATCCTTATTTGTTTTATAAGAACGGTGATTGGGATCAGGCAAGAAAATACATCCTCTACCTTTCAGATCCCGCTACGCCCAGAAGGGAGTATCCGGAGGTTTCCTTCGGTGTGATCGATGGTATTATACAAGGATTTATGGGTATTAATCCCGACGCCCAGGTCATGACAATAGGTACTTTATTTAAAAGTAACAGCGGGGGCTTTGCTGCAGTTAATAATTTATCTGTGTTGCAAACCAGGATCAACCTTAGCCATAAGAATGGCCATCAGTCGGCGATTTCCAATTTAGGAAACAAGTCCTTTAAGTGGAAGGCTTTTTTCTCCGGAAATTACCGCTATGCAAGTGTCAATGGAACTTTACTGACCACAAAAAAGGAAATCAGTAAAGATAAAAAAGTGATCAGTTGGGTGCAGGTGAACATAAAGCCCGGAATGCATGTAGAAATTGATGCCAAATCTTAATACAATTTTTTAAACGATCAAAATAAACTCATGAAATCCCCGAAGAAGAAAGCCTTACTCACGTCTCTACTTTTAATTGTCAATTTGACAATATACAGCCAGGAAACAAATCCGACAGAACAAAAAGACAGGTGGGTGATACAGCCCAATGGAAGTATAAACTGGCGTATAAATGAAAGACTGCCGCATTCGGACCATATTGAAATGTCGGGTGAAAAGGTTTCTCTCTGGATTGCTTATCAGGTTGATCAGGCGGGTAGTATAAGATTAACCCGTAAGGTGGTTTTTCCAACCTTCCGGATGCTGCCCGATGAAACCAGGAGTCATATTGCTTATACCTTTGAAGATAATGAATTACCGCGGATGTATATCAATAACAAGCCCTTACCTGCTTTGATTGCCAAAAGTATTAATCATTCTGGTATAATGCGGATCATGGCAGAAACCGGAAAATCCGATGGCGTGAAAATTGAGCACAGTCTGTTCCCTTCTGTGGATCAGCCCATGGTCGTTGAAAAATTTGTTGTCACCAATACAGGGGACAAAACGGTAACGCTGTCTATGGAGAAATTAAACCGTTCAGTAACAACTGATACATTGCGAAGCAAACCATCGCCGCATACGGTGGTGATGAAGACGCTGAATGAAGGCCGACGTGTTCTGGAGCCAGGCCGGTCCACCACTTTTGCAGTTTGTTATTTCGCCACCGATCATCCCGAAAAGCCCTTCCCTGTAAATCCTGATCTGGAAGAAAATAACAGGAGTAAACGCATTGTCGAGATCTTGCAACCCCTGCAACTGGAAACGCCGGATACCATTTTAAATACGGCTTTTGCTTTTGCGAAAATCCGGGCCACCGAAAGCATTTTTAAGACCAAACGGGGATATCTCCATGGTCCGGGAGGGTTGGAATACTATGCTGCGATATGGGCAAATGATCAGGCTGAATATGTCAGTCCTTATTTTGCTTTTTCAGGAGATCGCATTGGCATTCAGTCTGCTATGAATTGTTACAGGCTATTTTCGACTTATATGAACCCGGAATACAAGCCTTTACCAAGTTCTATCGTGGCTGAGGGAGATGCGGTATGGAAAGGGGCAGGTGATAGGGGAGATCAGGCCATGATTGCCTATGGTGCTTCGAGATTTGCACTTGCCTATGGTAAGGTGGACTCTGCAAAAGTACTATGGCCGCTGATTAGCTGGTGTCTGGAATATTGCAGGAGGCATATCAATGATCAGGGGGTAGTTGAATCGCAAAGTGACGAACTGGAAGGCCGGTTCCCTTCGGGAAAGGCCAATCTGTCTACCAATTGTCTATACTATGATGCCTTGGTTTCGGCATCGATGCTGACCAGGCAATTGCACTTGCCTGAGAAGGAGTTTGAGGATTACAGGACGCGTGCCAGCCGGCTTAAGCAGAACATCGAGATGTATTTTGGCGCCTCAATAGGTGGTTTCGATACCTATAAATATTATGAAACGAATACGACACTGCGGGCATGGATTAGTATGCCTCTTGCTATGGGAATTTACAATCGAAGTAAGGGAACCATTGCGGCTTTATTTTCGCCCCAGCTTTGGACCGCCGACGGTTTGGCGACAGAGGCAGGCAAAGAAACTTTCTGGGATCGATCTACGTTGTACGGGCTTCGTGGTGTACTGCAGGCAGGTGCAACAGACCAGGCTATGACGTTTCTTCGTTATTACTCGCGTCGAAGGCTTTTGGGTGAACATGTACCCTATCCTGTTGAGGCCTATCCCGAAGGTAGTCAAAGACACCTTTCTGCAGAAAGTGGCTTGTATTGCAGGGTCTATATTGAGGGATTGTTTGGTATGAGACCTACAGGATTTAATAGTTTTAGTTGTACGCCCAGATTGCCTAAAGACTGGAAACAGATGTCATTAAAAAATATACATGCATTTAACACTGTTTTCGATCTGAGAATTGTACGGCAAAATAAGGATAAAATCGGGGTTGTAGTAAGCAAAACAGGAGATACGCATACTTACACCATCCGTGAGGGAGAAACGATTCAAATCAAATTATGAAGAACATATAAAACCAAATAAATAACCAAATTATGAACCTAGACAAAAAAAATATGAACAGAAAGATACAAGTATAAAAAAATAGTCGGGTAACCCGCTCAGTAAAAAGAGCCGGAAAGTGTTCCCAGCACCTCCCGGCAGATACTTGGGTTGCCATCAATTATTGAACAATCGACATTATTTTTTAACCCAAAGTTTTCAAAAATATGAAATTTAAATCAAAAGCCTGGCTTTTGCTATGGCCTCGTTCGTCCAAAATTTTACTCAGCCTGTCTCTTGCTGCTCTACTCGTTACGGTAGTTGTAGGGCAGATAAGCGCCAAGTCCGTTCTTAGTCCAATTCTCAGTTTACCGGTAAATATTGTTAAAATAAAAGGTAAAGTAACAGATGAAAAGGGTTTGCCATTGCCAGGTGTAAGTGTACGGGTAAAAGGGTCAACTAATGGTACAACAACAGACCCCAGTGGTCATTACAGTATTACTGTACCAAACGACCAGGCCATATTGGTATTCAGTTATATCGGCTTTATCAGTCAGGAGCAGAAAACAGGCAGTTCAACCATTATAAATGTTGTTTTGGTTACACAGAATTCAAACTTGAATGAGGTAGTGGTGGTGGGCTACGGTACCCAGAAAAAAGGAAATGTTGTGGGTGCTGTCAGTACTGTAAAAGGGGAAGATGTACTTCAAAATGCGTCACCCTCCGTATCAAACTCTTTAGCTGGACGTGTACCGGGATTGATCGTTAGTAACCGTTCAGGTGAACCAGGAAATGACGGCGCAAGTTTACTGATCAGGGGATTGAATTCCTTTGGTGGGGGTACGGGGCCCCTTGTTGTGGTCGATGGGATAGCCGACAGGGATCTGAATCGTCTTAACCCGGATGATATCGAATCTGTTACGGTTTTGAAAGATGCCTCAGCAGCAATCTATGGGGTCAGGTCGGCCAATGGTGTGATCCTGGTGACAACTAAAAGGGGTAAAACAGGGAAAGCCACCATCCATTACGATGGGTCATACAGTGTCCAGCAATTGACGAGGCTTACCCACCGTGTGAATGCCTGGGAATATATGACTTACTTCAATGAGTTAAATCTTAATCAGGGGAACACTGCTCCTTATGCACAAAGTGAAATCGATAAATATAAAGCTGGTAACGATCCAAATTATACCAGCACAGACTGGATGGATGCCGTATTCAGAAAAAATGCACCAATGAATAGTCATTCGCTTTCTGTCTCAGGCGGTAGCGAACAGGTGAAATATTATTTTTCCGCACAGACACTTGACCAGCAGAGTAATCTGAGAAATAGCGACCAGCGGTTTAAGCAATTCAACATCCGGTCGAATATCGATGCAACAATTTCAAGGAATTTGAAAGTTAATCTCGACATCGCAGCCAGAAAGGAAAACAAGAATAATCCGGTGATGTCTTTGAGTCAAACTTTACATGAAGCGGTGAGCATGTATCCCTTCTTACCTGTGTACTGGCCAAATGGCGCTGCAAATGCCGGTGTATCAAATGGTAGAAACCCAGCAATAATGACCTCTTCTTTAGCGGGCTATGACCGCACCAATTATTACACCGTAAATCCTACGCTTGGATTTGACCTGAAACTACCTTATGTCGTTGAGGGTTTGTCGTTAAATGGTTATGCTGCTTTTGATTACAAATATATAGAGGAAAAGACATTTCATCAGCCCTGGGATGCCTATACTTACGATGCAACAACTAAGACCTATAGCAATCAGAGGGCAAGTACTAGCATTTTAAGCCTGGCACAGGATGCACAGCTCACCAATCAGAATACCTATTTCATCAAAATGGCTTATGACCACCAGTTCGGTAAGCATAGTATCAATGCTTTTGCCGGGCTTGAGCAAACAACAACCAACTGGAATGACACCTATGCCTACCGGAGGGACTTGTTGAGTAACCAACTGGATCAACTGTTCACCGGAAGTGCCGTAGGACAGAATGCAACCGGTTCAGCCTCCCAGGATGGCCGTAAAAGTTATTTGGGAAGAGCGGCTTATGCTTATAACAATAAATACTTTGCTGAGGCTTCATTTCGTTACAATGGTTCATTCAACTTCCCGGCCGATAAACGATGGGGTTTATTCCCGGCCATATCTCTGGGCTGGAAGATTTCTGAAGAAGGTTTCTTCAAAGACAATATTAAAGGTGTAGACCAATTAAAATTTCGTGCTTCGTGGGGATTGATGGGGAATGATGCTGTTGCGCAGTATTTGTATGTAACCCGCTATCAGTTGGTACAGAACCCTGAGAATTATAGCTATTTTGGGGAGAACTACACGGAAGCAAAGAACCTGTACCTTTCTGCAACGCCTAACCCAAATATCACATGGGAAAAACAGGACACCAGGAACATTGGATTTGATGCCGCTTTCCTGTCCAATAAATTGACCGTTAGTTTTGATGCTTTCCGTTTTTTAAGGAGGGATATCCTGGCGCAACGTAATGCATCAGTACCGCAATATACAGGTTTGTCGCTTCCACCGGAAAATATTGGCAAATCTCTCAACCGGGGTGTTGATTTTTCCATCAATTACAAGGAAACGAAAAATAATTTCAAGTATAATTTCGGGGCTAATTTTACCTACGCCAAGAGTAAGATCATCTTCCGTGACGAATCACCAAATATCCCTGCCTGGCAAAAATCGACCGGCTATGCCATTGACTCCTGGTTAGTGTACCAGACAAAGGGAATTTACCATACACAAGCCGAGGTAGACAGTTCTCCTCACATGTCGGGCGCAAAACCTGGCGATCTCTGGATCATGGATAAGAGTGGAGACGGGAATATAACCAGCGATGATATGATCAGGGTCCCTGAATCTGCTACACCAAAGATCATGTTTGGAGTTTTGATGGGAGCCGAGTACAAAGGAATCGGGCTTAACCTGGTCTGGTCGGGACAAGCAATGGCTAAACAAATGATTTTACCACAGTCGCAAGGTTCTTTGGTAGCACCTCCGTATTATCTGTACAATGGACGCTGGACTCCAGACAATCCCAATGCAGAATACCCGAGGGCTTTTAATTCTACAGATCCCCGAAACGCAGTATACGCTGATTTTTGGTTAAGAAATGCTGCATTTCTGCGTTTGAAGTCAGTTGAGCTGTCCTACGCTTTGCCGGCAAGCACTTTCGAAAAATATGGTATTGGCTCAGTAAAAATATTTGCCGGGGCCACCAATCTGTTTTCTTTTGACGGGATGAAAAAGTATGGTGTAGATCCTGAAACCAACAACATCACAGGAATCAACTACCCACAAACAAGAATAATCAGGTTCGGTTTAAATGTTAACTTATAAAAACGACATATATGAAAAATAAAATACTCATCTGTTGTTATATCCTATGTGTTATAATGACTTCCTGCAAAAAGGATGTCTTGGACAAAACACCACTTGATTCCTATACGGATCAATCTGTATGGAACGATTTAAGTCTTGCAGAGGCTTTTACAAACAATCTGTACAATGTATTGCCCAATGCAGAACACAACTGGGACAATACCACCAACAGGACATGGGCTTTATCTTCTGCCTGTGATGAAGCTTTCAATAAATTTGATGATTATAATGCCTCAGTAATGAACTCCGGCTCTCTTACTCCCGACAACCTGGGTGTATTTGACATCTGGGGATCGACTTATAATATCATTCAGAATTGCAATATCTTTTTATCCAAGATCGATAATGTTCCTGGCGACGCAGTACGACGGGACAGGTTAAAAGGCGAAGTGACTTATTTAAGGGCCTATGCTTATTTCAAATTGATAAGAGATTACGGTGGTGTTCCACTGATCACAAAACCCTTTGATCTGAACAGTAATTTTGAAAGGAGCCGGAATACTTATGAGGAGTGTTCAAGCTTCATCTCCGATGAGTTGGATAAAGCTGCTGGCCTTCTCCCTCTGCAACAAAGTTCAGCCAATTTAGGAAGGGCGACAAAAGCGGCGGCTCTTGCACTAAAATCGACCCTTCTATTATATGCTGCCAGTCCACAATGGAATACAACGAACGATATGGCGAAATGGAAAAAAGCTTCCGACGCGGCAAAAGCGGTGATTGATTTAAATGCATTTAAACTGTTTACCGGTAATTATGCCGATTTGTTTACCACCCTAAATTCGGAATTGATTATGGTGAGATTGACCAATAAACAGTATATGTGGAGCGCATTTCAGGGGGTGGAGATGTTTTTATCGCCCAGCGGATTTCATGGATGGGCTTCGTTTGCACCCAGCCAAAATCTGGTAGATGCCTATGGAACGGCAGATGGAAAAGACATTACTGATCCAACTTCGGGCTATGATCCACAGCATCCATATGTAAACCGTGATCCCCGCTTTTATCAGGATATTGTTTATGACGGACGACCATACGGACAGCCTGCATTTTGCCAGGACAGATACGGCGTAGGAAGTACCAATGCAGCTGAGTTTTATGAAGGCGGATTGGATTCACCACAAGGCTGGGATAAATGGAACAACAGCGTAACTCGCTACACCTTTAGAAAATATTGTGATACGACTTATAACTTTAATGAAGAAACCCAAACCAATAAATTTTGGATCGTCAGCCGCTTAGGCGAAATCTATCTGAATTATGCAGAAGCCCAGTTTCGGCTTGGAAATAATGGTGTGGCCATCCAGTATCTTGATTTAATCAGGCAAAGAGCAGGTATCAAAAATCTACTTCCAAATAGCTTGACGGGCACAGCACTTGAAAATAAGATCCGGAATGAAAGACAAGTAGAGTTAAGTCTGGAAGGACATCGTTATTATGATGTTCGCCGATGGAAGATCGCAGATGTAACAGAGAATAAACCATTGATGGGTGTAATTATAACCAAAAAAGCCGATGGCAGCAAGACTTACAATTACAGCCAGGTACAAAACAGGGTGTTTAAACCTCAACATTACCTGTTACCTATTCCAAAAAGTGAAATTAACCGAACAAAGTTGGTTCAAAACCCAGGTTATTCAAATTAAACATTCCAGAAAGCCCCGATTTTTTTCGGGGCTTTCTAAGGTTATGGTGATTTAAACATTAGGTTTCCTGAAGGCATAAGTTAGAGCGACACTTAAAAGCAACGCTCCAGTGAAAGTCAGCGCAGCAGTCAGGGAAAAATGGTAAGCAATAAATCCGAGAAGTGCGGGCCCCGCGAGTTGGCCTGCATAACCCATAGTACTTATTGCAGGAATAGCGGCTGAAGCGGGTATTCCCTTAAGCCTGCCGCCCTCACTAAAGAAAACAGGTACTATGTTTGCTGCACCTACTCCCAAGAGTACAAAGCCCAGAAGGGTGGCAGAAATCCATGGAGTTGCCACTGCAATGAAAATCCCTGAAGCAGCAATAAGGCCTCCTGCAACTACTACTGTTTTTCCACTTAACCGCTCCACTATGCGATCTCCCAAAAGCCGCATGGCGGCCATTGCAATCGAAAAAGTTGCGTATCCAACTCCGGCAAGCTCTGCGTTTATTCCTCTGCTCTCTTTTAAAAACAGAGCACTCCAATCCAACATGGCTCCTTCAGACAAAAATATAGCAAAACATGCTGCTCCAAGAAAAATTACACTTGGACTCAACCATCCTGATCTGGTCTTTGTTTTTTGTTCTTTGTATGTATTGTTCTCCGGTAAATTGTCTTCGTACTTTTTAGAAAACAGCGATTTATATTTTAATAATAAAATGGCAATAAGCAGCATCGATATGGAAATTGCGGCAGTTAACGGATCGAGTCCTGCTCTCATCAATAATCCCAGTCCCAAAGAGCCACATAGGCCACCAACGCTAAACAGACCGTGGAGAGATGACATGATCGGGCGTCCATATTGGTTTTGAACATGGATCCCATGAGAATTCATTGCTACATCAATAACACCGATTCCTCCTCCAAAAATAAAGAGCGCAGCTCCCATCATCCAGGGATTTGGCATTAATAACAACATAGGAAGGAAGACGGCAGCGACCAATCCGGAAATCAATATAACTAACCTTGTGCCATAACGCTTAGACAGATATCCGCTCAGCGGCATCATCGAAATTGCCCCAGCCCCTAAAAGCAGTAACAGTAGTCCAAGGTTCCCGTCATTCAGATGCAACCTTTCTTTTGCAAAGGGTACCATGGGTGCCCAGCTCGAGAGGGTAAATCCGCAAACCAGGAATATATATTGAGTGGCCGTTTTGGCTTTAATAGCTGTCTGATTATTATTCATATCGCAAATCAATGCAATAATTTGCAAAATTTTAAATTATCGCAAATAATAAGAATTAAAAAGTACGTTTATTACATCAATCAGATAATCATTAGTTGCGATTTAATTCCGAGTATTTTAATGATGTCGGGTTTCATGCAGTGACTTAAAGAATTATATTTGTAGGGATATGATCAGAGAAAAACGGTTCGAGCATATAATCTCCAGTTTGAAGAATACAGGTACGGTGACCTATAGTGGGATGTCTGCAGACCTGTCAGTTTCCGAGGATACCATCCGCAGGGATATTGAATACCTGCACGAGAATGGCCTTTTGTCAAAAGTCAGAGGGGGAGCCATAGCACGAGATAAAAATCCTCTTTCCTTTCAGGACCGCAGTGATATTTACTCTACAGAAAAAGAAATAATCGGAATGAAAGTTCAGTCTTTACTGAAGACAGGAATGAGCGTTTTCATGGATGGAGGAACCACTATATGTGCGGTTGCAGAATGTTTACCAACCAATACTTCATTGAGGGTCATCACAAATAACATAGCCCTGGTTCCCTTGTTGTCACAGTTCCGGAGCATAGAGATCATTGTACTTGGTGGGAATTATGACAGGGATACGCAAACAAACACAGGGGCCGGAACATGTGACGAGGCCGCGGAGTTTGTTGTGGATCTTTATCTTATGGGCACCTGTGCAATCTCAAAGGATTTCGGTATAACATCGGCAATAAGAGAGGATGGGGCTGTAAAGAAAGCAATGTTAAAAGGTTCCAAAATGGTGGCTGTGCTCAGCAATAGTAAAAAAATAGGCAGTAATGAACCTTTTGTAGTTTGTGATCTCCAAAGAATTAATGTCTTGGTCACTGAACTTCCAAGTAATGATTCTAAACTGGATGAACTGCGCTTTAAGAATCTTAAGATTATTTAATTCTATACGATTCGATTATTGGCTTAGCCATTCCTTGAAAATATGGATTATTCTTTTTGCGATTAATAGCAAATTTGCATATAATTGCATAAATGAAAAACCATAACTTTACTCTTAAATCAAAGCCACACTATCCAATTCTCGACGGGCTTCGCGGCATCGCAGCGCTAATTGTTGTCGGATTCCATATTTTTGAACCAAATGCAACCAGTTCTCTTGATCAGTTCATCAATCATGGATATCTGGCAGTCGATTTTTTCTTCATACTGTCAGGTTTTGTAATTGGGTATGCTTATGATGATCGATGGGACCGAATGACTTTGTCTGGTTTTTTCAAGCGTCGCCTGGAGCGACTACAGCCAATGGTTGTTTTGGGTATGATTATAGGTGCTTGTCTGTTTTATTTTGCGGATTCACCAAAATGGCCCATGATCCACACCGTTCCCTTGTGGGCAGTTATGTTAACGATGTTTGTAGGTTTTACCTTGATCCCTCTTCCTCCTTCAATGGATATCAGGGGATGGCAGGAAATGCATCCGCTTAATGGCCCTGGCTGGTCCTTATTTTATGAATATGTTGCGAATATCCTATATGCTGTTGGTGTAAGGAAATTCTCAAAAAAGGCTTTGACTGCTTTGGTGATGGTTTCAGGTGGTTATTTGATCTATTATGCCGTGAGCAGCAAAAGTGGAGACCTGATGGGGGGCTGGACGTTGAATAGTGAACAGCTTACAATCGGATTTACCAGGCTGATGTATCCCTTTTTTGGAGGACTTTTGCTTTCGAGAATGATTGTTGTTTCGAACATCAAGCGTTCTTTCCTAATCAGTTCAATATTGATAGCGAGTGCATTGTTTATGCCACGTATCGGGGGAGAAGATCACAGATGGATGAATGGCCTTTACGAATCGCTCACCATCATATTCATCTTTCCTGCTATCATTTATATCGCCGCAAGCGGAACTGTGTCTAAAGGCATCGAATCCAGTTTATGCAAATTTATGGGTGAAATCTCTTACCCCGATTATATCACACATTTTCCATTGATCTACGTATACTCTGCATGGCTGAGTAATCATCCTCAGGCAGATACGGGAATGAAAATTCTATACGGTTGCCTTACCTTTATCGGAGCTTTGCTTACCGGCTACCTTAGCTTAAGGTTTTATGACGAGCCGATTCGTAAATGGCTCAGAAAAAAACTCGGGAATGTGTAAACTGTTACTGCCACTGACATAAGGTTGTCATCAAGCCATTCTATCTTTATATCAACAAACTCTTTTAATGCCCCAAAAGGGTAATTATGAGACATTTTAACAAAATAAAGAAACTATGAACCTTATTTCAATCAGAATTATTACCGAAGACATTAATCGTTTATTGGCATTTTACGAGAATGTAACCGAAACACAACTCACAAAGTACACGGAGGACTTTGCAGTGCTTCAAACTCCATTTGGAACCTTAGCTATTGGTAGTACCAGAACTCTACATTTTTTTGGGGGTGATGATGTTGCAAAGGCAGCTCAGAACCGTACAGTGATCATTGAATTTAGAGTTACAGATGTGGATAAGGAATACGAAAGATTAGTAGATTTTCTTCAACCTTATGTGGTCCAAAAACCAACAACAATGCCCTGGGGAAATCGATCTCTTTTGTTTCGGGACCCAGATGGAAACCTAGTCAATTTCTTTACGCCCGTTTCGCCCGAATTGATCAGGATTCGACGGTCTATATGACCATGTATAATTGGAATTTTCATATATTAAAGCGAATTCAATTTAATCTGTGACATAGTGAAAAGGACAACATAGCCATAATCAAATATAGATAACAATGGAAAAGGACTTGGATTTTTTTGAAATGATTTATAATCATCCCTGTCTCTTATACACATCT
>NZ_JAELTV010000769.1 GCF_016429005.1 Pedobacter sp. ASV19 | reverse complement strand
GGTATAAGCTGTGCTTGTTTTTAAAATGACGTGGCCATTGTAAGTCCTCCCGGATTCAATCTTTTCTCCCCTTAAGAAAAGATTGGTAAAAACAGGTTTGAAAAGTATTTTTTTAGGTGAAAGACGTTTTGGTTTCAATAGGCTGAAGCCATTAATGCCACCGAAATAAAGAGTGCCATCAGTGGCCTCAAAAGCTGCGCCATCTGTATATTCTCCTTCTAATGTTCCTGTATTCGAACCGAAATTGCTAAAGCGAATTTTTTTATTTGCAGAGTCTATCTCCAATTTGTTTATCCCGTAGCTGGTGGTAACCCAGATGTTGTTGTGGCGATCCTGGAGTATTGCATGAATAAAATTGTTTGACAATCCGTCCCCAGTATAGAAGATTTTTTCCCTCTTGCTATTGGGGAATAGGACTTTTAATCCGTCTGCTGTTCCAGTCCACCTCCAGCCACGGACATCAGTGAGCATAGCAGCATGATGGTTACCATAATTGTTTACCATCAGCTTCGGTAGGGAAGATGTAGGTATCGGTTCTAAAGAGATATGTTGTTTCTCAGTTGGATGATACCTGTAAATCCCGGAACTGCTTTTGATGTATATATTTCCATCGTGATCCTCTGCAAATGATTGTATAACGAGATCCTTAAGCGAAAAGCCCGGGAAATAGGAGCGTCCGACGTGGGTAAACATATACCGTGAGGGATGGTAATATAGTCTGTCTCTTATACACATCTGACGCTGCCGACGAACGTTAGCCGGTGGTGA
>NZ_JAELTV010000768.1 GCF_016429005.1 Pedobacter sp. ASV19 | reverse complement strand
GCTCGGAGATGTGTATAAGAGACAGATTCTAACTTATCTCCTGCTGACGCTTTTTCAACAAAGGAGCGGGTAGAGAAAGCATCGGTAGGTATGTATGACCAATTACAGAACCCTGAGTTCTTTGGCGGGCGTGTTTTCATTTATGCTGACATTCGAGGTACAGACGCTAATCCAAATGGGCAATTTGGAAATATGTATCAGTTCAATACGATCACTTCCAGCGATGCAACAGTATCGGCTGCCTACCAAGGTGCTTACAGGACTATTGGTGAGTCTAATTTATTTTTGAAAAATCTTAATGCTGTTGCGGCAGGGATTGTTCCAAGTGATAAAGCGACTCAATATACAGGAGAAGCAAAATTTATTCGCTCATTGTGTTATTTCTATTTGATTAATTTATGGGCACAACCTTATAATTTTGCTCAAGGTGCAACACAGTTAGGTGTGCCGTTAGTGCTTTCGAGTACGGATGCAGCCTTTGATGCGTCGAATAATATCCCTAGAGCTACAGTTGGGGCTGTTTATAGTCAAATAGAAACAGATCTTTTAGAGGCTGAAAGTAAGCTTCCTACAACATATAATGATCCAAGTTTCTCAAATGTTGCAAGAGCGACTAAAGGAGCTGCACAAGCATTGTTGGCTAGATTATATCTATATAAAGGCGACTATGCAAAGGCAAATACTTATGCCTGTCTCTTATACACATCTGACGCTGCCGACGAACGT
>NZ_JAELTV010000767.1 GCF_016429005.1 Pedobacter sp. ASV19 | reverse complement strand
CAGATGTGTATAAGAGACAGTTATTTACCTCGGTATTTCTGCATAAGAATTGGATGCATTTATTATTTAACATTTATTTGCTCTATATTATGTCGAAAGACATTGAATATATTATATTGGAAAAGAACTATAACCAGGTTCAAATAAAATTTATATGGTTTTTTATTCTGGTATTTGGCACTGTTTCTATAAATTTACTTACTGGGTGGATTTATAGAAAAGATATATCTCATACCACTATCGGTGCCTCGGGAATAGCATTCGCATATACAGCTTTTTCGATTCTTTATCTACCACTTGACCATTTGAAAAGAAAACATAAATTTATTCCTCTATATTATGGTTACGAGATTTTTTTAGCCTTTTTAATCATTTTTGTATGTCTAATGCTCATTTACAGAAAGAATTCAAAAAGTAATCATAAAGCTCATTTTTTTGGACTGATTATAGGGAGTTTACTGGCTATTGTCTTTCGTCCAACTCTGATTACAGAAATTATTTACCACCTTAAGAGCAGATGGTAAATAATCTTTTTTTCAATTCCCCAACCATCCAGCTATAGCGCCAGCAATTCCACCTACAACCCCGCTCACATAGTCAACTGCTGTTTCAAGGGAGTATCTTTCCTTTTCTTTTCAACATTCAATTTCAATAATTTCTTCTTGAGTTAAATCTTTCATTCTGAGTTTAATTTGATTTGTTTCTCTTGAACATTCAAGATTGAGACAAATCTCGTAACACACTCATAATGAGACAACAACCACAAGTTATATCGTAT
>NZ_JAELTV010000766.1 GCF_016429005.1 Pedobacter sp. ASV19 | reverse complement strand
ATATGTGCCAGAAAATACACCTCTGTATACGGATATGTACGTGAAAGAGTTTTTATGTTTTGCAGGCCAAACCTATCAGCTCAGTCACTTGAACAGAAGCGTTGCAGAGGTGATTGAAAGAGTGGGATTGGGGCCGGAACAGCATAAAAAAATAGGCCAGTTGTCTAAAGGTTATCGTCAGCGGGTTGGCCTTGCTCAGGCTATTGTTCATGATCCCAGTGTTTTAATTCTGGATGAACCCACTTCTGGACTGGATCCAAATCAGTTGGCAGATGTCCGTAAATTGATTAAAGAATTGGGAAAGGATAAGACCGTTGTTTTTTCCACACACATTATGCAGGAAGCTGAGGCGGTTTGTGATGATGTTGTTATTATTAATAGGGGTAATATTGTCGCAAATTCCTCTCTGGCCGATTTGAAGAAGGATCAGGATTCCACGTTATTAGAGGATATTTTTAGAAAATTAACGGCATAAAATTCTATTTAAATATCCAAAAAGCCGAATTGGCAAAATATTTGCTTACGGTGCGGGTAGAGAAATGTTTCTCTTTAAATTAAACGAACTTTATGAAAAAATTATTTTTACTTACAGCAATCGCAGGTGTTTTAGCTTTTTCCAGTGCTTCTGCACAGAATAGAAAAGATCCTGCTATGGGTGGGGCTAAATTAAGCGTTGGTGCGGAATTTGGATTACCTACTGGTAACTTTGGAGACTATTATAAATTGGGTGTTGGTGGATCATTGGTTTATATCGCACCGATTGCAGAAAATTTGAAAGTTACGGG
>NZ_JAELTV010000765.1 GCF_016429005.1 Pedobacter sp. ASV19 | reverse complement strand
ATTATCGATGGTCAACCCATGGGTGTCTTTTATGGTACCTTCTTTGCAAGAAATCCGGATGGAAGTTTGTTGACAAATGCTGCAGGCATCCCTCAAACTGAACGGGGAATTCAAACTTCAGCAACTACTTTTACACCTCAGAGGGATGCTAATGGGATGCCAACGGGTACTACACTCCGTAAGGTCCTTGGAAATCCAAATCCAGGATATACTGCTTCCTTTGTAAATGATTTTTCTTATAAGAAATTTAATCTGCACATTCAATTAGATGCGGTTCATGGAAGTGACGTTTGGAATGCAGACTGGCGTACACGTCAAGGTGTAGGAAATGGTAAGGTGGCAGAGCAGGAGCAAGAGGGTAAATTGCCTCGTGGTTATATTGCTGGTGCGTATGCAGTTGAAGAATGGAGAATAGATAATGGTTCTTTTGTGAAATTGAGAGAGGTGTCTCTGAGTTATAATGTGGGAAAAGTTAAATTTTTGCAGGACCTGACTGTTAATCTAAGTGGAAGAAATCTAATTTCCTGGGACAATTATAAAGGATATGATCCGGAGTTAAATTCAGGCGGGCAATCAACATTGCTGCGTAATATTGATTTTGGTTCCGTGCCAATTCCACGTTCGTTTACTTTAGGTGTGCAGGTTAAGTTTTAATTTCAAAAAGATCAGATATGAAAAATTTATATATATATAAAATAACACTTGTGGCCTCGTTCATATTGGCTTCGACTTCCTGTAAAAAAGCTGTCTCTTATACACATCT
>NZ_JAELTV010000764.1 GCF_016429005.1 Pedobacter sp. ASV19 | reverse complement strand
AAGAGACAGAGATATCAACAAGAAGATCGGAAATAACTGTCTCTGCAATAACTCCGGTCTGCACCCAGGAAAAATAGGATTTAATGGGCGAACCTCAGGGCCTGTAAGGTCCAGAGAGCCCATAAATCCTATTTTTCATTATTCAGCATTATTTCCGATCTTAAACATATGAAACCACTAACCGAACTAATAGAACCCCAAAACCGAAAACACCTAGAAAGCCACTTTCTAAAACTCCAGCCAGATACACCAGCAGTTTGGGGGAAAATGACATCACAACAAATGGTAGAACACCTCATAGACCAAGTCCAGTATACGAATGGCAAAAATGAACCATTCTGCGAAGTTCCAGAAAAAGAAGCAAACAAAGCCAAACAAATTAACATCTACACCGATATAGAGATCCCAAGAAATGTAGTATTCGGAACACCACAAGAACAACTCATCTATCCAGACCTACCTAGCGCAATCCAACGGTTACTGGCAGAGCTTGATGACTTCGATCAATATTTCGCTAAGCCAGGAAGAACAGCAATACACGGCGGATTCGGACCACTGAACTATAAAGAGTGGCTCATCTGGCACAGTAAGCACTTCTTTCACCACCTAAAGCAATTTGGCTTAATATAGAGAAATATCAACCACTCCCCGTCTGCACCCAGGAATAATAGGACTTAATGGGCGAACCTCAAGACCTGCAAGGTCCAGAGAGCCCATAAATCCTATTATTCAAACATAAAACCCACTTAGTTTGTAACATACCCAATATCCAAAGATCATAGCAGTAAGA
>NZ_JAELTV010000763.1 GCF_016429005.1 Pedobacter sp. ASV19 | reverse complement strand
TTGCTCGTTGTGTTGAGTATCGGTATTTACAAGTATAATACAACATCGCAAATATCCGAAGCCAAACTTCTGGCTAAAACAAAATCTATTGTTCCAGGTCAAAACAAAGCTGTTCTAACTCTATCTGATGGCAGAAATATTGTATTGGACGAAACCACTGAGGGGCATATTGCTGATCAATCTGGAGTGACCATTACAAAAACCAAACAAGGAGAAATTATCTATGCTGTAAATAACCATAAGACCAGCGAAGCAATAAATAAGATCTCTACACCTAAAGGAGGGCAATATCAGATTCAGCTGCCAGATGGAACTAAAGTATGGTTAAATTCTGCCTCTTCTTTGCGATATCCGGCAAATTTCTCCGGCCCGGAAAGAAAGGTAGAACTTTCTGGTGAGGCCTATTTCGAGGTTGCCAAGAATAAAAATATGCCTTTCAAAGTGCTGACAAGAAAACAGGAAATCACCGTATTGGGAACCCATTTTAATGTCAACGGCTATGAAGATGAAGAAACTATAAAAACGACCTTACTGGAAGGAAGTGTGAAGGTAAAGATAACGGGGTCCGAAAACTCAGCGCTATTGAAACCGGGAGAACAGTCTGTTTATGAAAAGAACGGGTTAAATGTAGTCAATGCGGATCTAGATGAAGTTATTGCCTGGAAAAATGGATATTTCCTGTTTCAGGATGAAGACTGTCTCTTATACACATCT
>NZ_JAELTV010000762.1 GCF_016429005.1 Pedobacter sp. ASV19 | reverse complement strand
AGCATTCTATTGAGGCCAACTACAACCCCTCTACCATGCAGAGATATAATACTCCCTCTTCCGTCCGGGGTCAATACTTCAACTCCTATTAAATCTGGTTTATTCATCTTCTTGTTTATTGACTCAGGGGGTTAATTAAAAGCTGCTTTGCAAAGTCTTCTACTTTATCAGCTAAATGCGGTAAAGCAAAAAGGCATACAAGTTTTTCCTTTCCGTGATCTTCTACCATAATCACACTTAGTGGTTTATCCTTCTTAAGGATAGCAACCATTTTATCTGTATTTATTTCCATCTAGTTTTCGATTAAAATTCATCACTAATGATTAAACACTTCTCAGTTGCCCAATCTTTCTTTGGCACCTCCGGATCACTGAATTGAACTGATCTCACCTCTACAGTTTGAGACATTCCATAACGTCCTTCTTCGTTTGTTTGCTCTACCATAACATCCATGTTATCCGGTAGGTCGGCTATTTTAGCCTTAAGCTCTTTTATTGTCATCTTGTTATTGGTTAATAGCCTATTGGCTCAGTTTATTAATAAATTGGTAACAATTCTTTTTCAATGGGCTTCCAGTGAGTAACATTATCATATTCCCACATTAAACCAGAATCCTCATATAGCCATCTTAACCTGCCATTGAAGTCTACAAATGCTTTTTTAGGTTGATTAAATCCTTCTACAATGATTTTGTATCGTTTATTATAGTCATTTGGCAAATCATCATTAGACTCAATTTTGTTCCAACCATTATTTGTTTCGATACCTTTCAAGGCAATTGGGCGCCAGTGCTC
>NZ_JAELTV010000761.1 GCF_016429005.1 Pedobacter sp. ASV19 | reverse complement strand
GTCTTTGATGTGATGGTATATATAATCTGACCATTGGCCGTTTTGGTTATACTGATACCTGATTGACGGGCTATTTCGCCTTTAGAAGCATTGTTCAACACAATTTTTTCTCCTCCCGAAAGGATAAGTATCGCATTGTTCCCACCAGGATTAATATGTTGATCAAGCGCAGCCAGGCTATTTTTTTTATTACTGTTGAAAAAATGTACAGAGGCGAACAAGACCATGAGCAATGCAGCGGCAACGGCTGCATATTTAAACCAGACCATTTTGATTTCTTTGCCATAGCTGTTTGGACTGCTGATCTTTTTATCGATGGCAGTTTTGATATTTTCCTTCAAATGGAGATAATTCCCTTCATTTTCTTCGTTAATGAGGTCTTCGTTCTCTTCAAACATATCGTAATAGGTTTCAAGGAATTTAATCTCTTTACTATTTGCCTTTTTTTTCCTGTATTTCTCTAAAATTTCAAGAAAATATTTTTTTTGAGCGTCTTTCATGGTCTGGTCTATATAGATATGAGTCTAAAATTTTAAAATAGCCCACGCTGGTGCAAAATATTTTTTATTTTTTTTAATCCTACGACTATTTATTACTTCCGGACTTAGAATTACCAGGCAGAATACATTGCAAAAAGGAGGTGGAGAACCAGAAGTGATGTTCTTAGTGTGGCCAGAGCTGTGCCCAGTTGATTTCTTACAGTTTTAGGGGAAATGCCCAAGTGCTCTGCAATTTGCTGACTGTTCAACTCTTGCTCGAAACGCATTTTAAAGATGATCCGCTGCTGGGTTGGTAATGTGTCTACC
>NZ_JAELTV010000760.1 GCF_016429005.1 Pedobacter sp. ASV19 | reverse complement strand
ACTTAAAGATTCTATTCAAATCGTCGGGTGTATCTATAGCTAATGTTTCTAATGTGGTTGTTTTGGTCTGAATTATATAACCATTTTCCAGCCACCTTAATTGTTCGAGATTTTCTGCTCGCTCCAGGCTGGAGGATGGGAGTTTGGTAATCTCGTTTAAAACGGTTGTTGTATAACCGTAAATACCTATGTGTTTGTAAAAGTGGTGGGTTTTCAACCAATCTTTTTCTGAAGCATTTCTGATATAGGGGATAGTTTGCCTGCTGAAATAAAGAGCCTCTCCGGCTGTATTTAATACAACTTTTGGGATATTGGTGTTCAGGAGTTCTTCTTGGCTTGTGATTACTTTGATCAAGGTTGCTAATTGTACATCCCTCTCCTGGAAACAGGAGGCAAGCAAATCAATTTGTTCGGGATTGATGTAAGGTTCATCGCCCTGTATATTAATAACATGATCAAAGCCTTTTAGTTGGGCTACTACTTCTGCGCAACGGTCTGTACCGCTTTGGTGGGTATCACTGGTCATGATATATGTCCCTCCAAAGCGTTTTACTTCCTCCGCAATACGTACATCGTCTGTTGCCACTACAACCTGATCCAGAGATTTGGATAGCGAAGCTTGCTCATATACTCTCTGGATCATACTTTTTCCGTCTATTTGCACCAGGGGTTTTCCTGGGAATCTGGTAGATGCATACCGGGACGGTATAATGCCAAGGATCTTCATCTTAGAAAAGACCGTGGATTTCTGCTTCTATAGATTGGATCACGGCGCCCAGGTCTTCGGGATTGCTGGTGAAATCGAGCTTGTCC
>NZ_JAELTV010000075.1 GCF_016429005.1 Pedobacter sp. ASV19 | reverse complement strand
CGTTATGGCTTACAACCCGATGGCACAAGAAAGCCTGAACCCGAATTTGGCACACCTCAAACTCTCACTTTTAAGGACTCAAAATGGCGGAAGTTAGATCTTCCGCATGATTGGGGTATTGAAGGCCCTTTTAGAGGTGATTTGGATGGTTATACCGGAAAACTTCCCTGGAGAGGGATTGGTTGGTACCGCAAGCATTTTAAAATTGCATCAACGGAAAAAGGGAAACAGATTTACGTGGATTTTGACGGTGCTATGGCCAATGCCGAGGTTTGGCTGAACGGGAATAAAATCGGAGAACGCCCTTATGGATACAGTTCGTTCAGGGTAGATCTTACGCCTTATATCTATTTTGGAAAAGAGAATGTCATTGCTGTTCGGCTCAATACTGAAGAATTGGGTTCCAGGTGGTATCCCGGTGCAGGAATATACCGTCATGTACGACTGGTCAAGACAAACGCCGTACATGTAGCACAGTGGGGTGCTTTTGTGACTACACCTGAGATCACCGCAGAAAAAGGAAAGCTAAAAATTGAAGTTAAGCTAGCCAACCATTTATCCAAAGCGGTGGACGTTAACTATGCTGCAGATATCTATGAACTGGACCACAATGACCGGACGGGCAGGAAAGTAGCGACAAGTCAAATGCAAAACATGCAATTGCAGGCCAATGGATTTTATACAGATACCGTACGGATGAATGTTCCTCATCCATTGTTATGGAGCCTGGAACAAACCAATCGCTATCTTGCCCGTATACGGGTATATCAAGGAGATCGGTTGCTGGACGAATATGATACACCCTTTGGTTTCAGGACCATAGAATTTACACATGATAATGGCTTTTTGCTGAATGGCAAACGGGTTCAGCTGCAGGGCACCTGTAACCATCATGATTTAGGTGCATTGGGCTCCGCTATGAACATTCATGCATTGGAGCGACAGCTTCGTATTTTAAAAGAGATGGGTTGCAATGCACTGCGCACCTCACATAATCCTCCTGCACCTGAATTACTGGAACTGGCCGACAAGATGGGTTTTCTGGTGATGGACGAAGCATTTGATTGCTGGGCCACAGGAAAGAACCCCAATGACTATGGTACCCACTATGAACAATGGCATGAACGGGACCTGGAAATGCTGGTGTGCAGAGACAGGAACCATCCTTCTGTTATCCTTTGGAGTACAGGAAATGAAGTAGATGAAGAATATTATCCTGATAAGGGTTTGGCAAAGCACCTCACCAATATCATTCATCAATATGACACCACGCATCCGGTAACTTTTGGGGCCTCTTATCCCAGCAAATCGGCGATGAACGGAACCGAATTGCAGGTCGATGTACACGGCATGAACTATGCCGCTGGTGTATATGGTGGCCCTAATTTCTATGGCGAATTTCTCCATAAAAAAGGACATGAAAAGCTGGCCGCATACGCGAGTGAAACCAGCTCAACCATGAGTTCCAGAGGAGTGTATTTTCCTGATAAATTCCAGGTTTCTTCCTACGATAGCTGGGCGCCGGGCTGGGGTTCGCTGGCAGATGATGAATTTGCAGCGCTCGACAGATATCCGGCTATTGCGGGTGAATTTGTGTGGACAGGCTTTGATTACCTGGGCGAACCTACTCCATTCAACAGCGACGCAAGTGTGCTGCTGAACTTTGCAAGTTTAAGCAAAGAGCAACAGGAAAAAGAAAAGGATGCTTTGCAGAAAATTTCTGAAAGCAGGCCCCCTTCACGGAGCAGTTATTTTGGGATGGTAGATTTAGCCGGATTTCCTAAAGATCGTTATTACCTGTATCAGGCAAGGTGGCGGCCAGATTTTCCAATGGTACATATTTTACCCCACTGGAATTTTCCGGAACGGGTAGGAAAGGTTACTCCGGTTTATCTTTATACCTCAGGCGATGAAGCCGAACTGTTTTTGAATGGAAAATCACTCGGTAGAAAAAAGAAACAAGCCTTGCAATATCGCTTGAAATGGGATGAGGTAGCCTATGAACCCGGAGAATTGAAAGCCGTGGCGTACAAGCAGGGCAAGGAATGGGCAAGCTCTGTGGTGAAAACGACAGGACGTGCCGCGAAATTGCACCTTACAGCAGATAAAAGCGAGATACAAGCCGATGGAACAGATCTTGTTTTTGTCACTATAGCGATCACCGACAAAGATGGAAATACAGTGCCTACGGCCAATCAGGAGGTTTCCTGCCGGGTAACAGGTGATGGAGAAATTGTGGCAACAGATAATGGAGATGCGACTTGCCTCATTCCCTTTTCTTCACCGGAAGGTCCGGCTTTTAATGGCCTCATGCTGGCGATTATAAAAACAAAAACACATGCTGCCGGGAAAATAAAACTGGCGGTGGAATCACCAGGGCTGGAGAAAGGCGAACAGGTGATTGAGATAACCCAGATAGCAAAGAAATGAAAGTGAATAGACTGACCAGATGTTTTATAGGGTTGATTTTATTAGGCTTTAATTGGGGCTGGATTCGGGCAAATGCCACCTATTTTGAATCTGGTTTTTAAGCGGAAGTGCGGGATGTAAAAACGTATTGATAGAAAAGCAATATGATTTGCCAGAATCGCTTACAATTAAAACAAAAGAAATGCCGATTATTGAAATAAAAACAAATCTAAAGATAAACCAACTATAAACAACCCTTTCAATGATCAAGATAAAAGCTCTGCTTCTCCTATTCACTTTTCTAACGGCAAGCATAACCTATGCAGCAGATAGCAAACCAAAAAGATTATGGTACAAACAACCAGCAAAGAAATGGGATGCAGAGGCCTTGCCAATAGGCAATGGCCGTATGGGCGCTATGCTGTTTGGAGGTATCAAGACCGAACGTATTCAGTTTAACGAGCAAAGCCTTTGGGGAGGAGACAACAATTGGGATGGCGACTACCAAACCGACATTCATGGTTTTGGTTCCTACCGTAATTTCGGGGAATTTGCTATAGATTTTGATCATGCCGATGAGGCTAAGGCTTACCAAAGGACTTTGGACATCACGACTGGTGTGCATAGCACTTCATTTGAGATCAATGGTGTCACTTTTACCAGATCGGCTTTTGCCAGTCATCCGGATCAGGTCATGGTTTTTAAATATACCGCCAGTAAGAAAGCCGCATTATCCGGTACGATTTCAATGCGTTCTGCACAAGAGGCCATCTGTACGGCAAATAAGGATGAACTGAGTTTTATGGGGGAGATGGGGAATCATTTAAAGTATGCTGCAAATTTACACATAGAGCATAATGGAGGTTCTATTGAAGTTAAGGAGAATACCTTAGTCTTCAAAAATTGTAATATGTTAGTGATTTACCTGAATGCCCGTACCAATTACAAACCGGATTACCAATCCGGCTGGAGAGGTGCAGACCCCATGCCAACGATTGAACAGGAGCAAAAAAATGCCCTTAAACTGGGGGACAGAAAATTACTTGACCGGCATATTAAAGATATTAGCCGCTTAACAAAGGCGGCTACCATTGATATTGGAACAACAAGTTCCGATCTGGCGACGCTTCCGACGGATCTGCGGTTAAAAAAATATGCAGCTGGGGCTAAAGACCCTGATCTGCAAGAAACTTTGTTCCAATATGGGCGTTATTTATTGGTGAGTTGTTCACGTCCAGGTGGATTACCGGCCAACTTACAAGGCTTATGGAACAACAGCAATGCACCAGCCTGGGCAAGTGATTATCACAATAACATTAATATT
This sequence comes from Pedobacter sp. ASV19, assembly GCF_016429005.1. Lineage (GTDB taxonomy): Bacteria > Bacteroidota > Bacteroidia > Sphingobacteriales > Sphingobacteriaceae > Pedobacter. The sequence continues at coordinate 16,627 of NZ_JAELTV010000075.1, read as the reverse complement.
CAGATGAATTACTGGGCTGCAGAATCTACGAACCTGTCTGAATGCCAGGTTCCATTAATCGATTTCATTGTTGCTGCACAAGAGCCTTGCCGGATTGCCACGCGGAAAGCCTTTGGCGAAAAGACTCGGGGATGGACGGCGCGGACCAGCCAAAGTATTTTTGGCGGCAATGGTTGGGAATGGAACATTCCTTCCAGTGCCTGGTATGCACAGCATGTTTTTGAGCATTGGGCTTTTACTCAGGATAGGGGATATTTGAAGAAAACCGCTTATCCAATTCTTAAAGAAATCTGTGAATACTGGGAAGACCGGTTAAAGAAAATGCCGGATGGAACATTGATGGTGCCCAATGGATGGTCGCCTGAACACGGGCCACGCGAAGACGGAGTGATGCACGACCAGCAATTGGTCTGGGACCTTTTTCAAAACTATCTAGATGCATCCAAAGCGCTGGGAATTGATCCTGATTACCAAGCCAGGGTAGCCGATATGCAAGCGCATCTTGCACCTAATAAAATCGGGAAATGGGGGCAGTTGCAGGAATGGCAGGAGGACAGGGATGATCCCGATGATCAACACAGACATACCTCTCATCTGTTTGCTGTATATCCTGGAAGACAGATCAGTAAAGTCGCAACACCAGAACTGGCAAATGCGGCCATCATCTCTTTGAGGAGCAGGAGCGGAAACTATGGAAAAAATATCAATACTCCTTTTACTGTGGAATCAACAGTAGGAGACAGCCGCCGTTCCTGGACATGGCCCTGGCGTTGCGCCTTATGGGCCAGGCTGGGAGAAGGCGAAAAAGCAGGAACGATGATTAGAGGTCTACTGACCTATAATACCTTACCTAACCTGTTTGCTAATCATCCTCCATTTCAGATGGACGGGAATTTTGGTATCAGCGGGGCAATGGCCGAAATGCTCTTACAAAGCCAGGCTGGAGAAATACAACTATTGCCGGCTATTCCCAAAGATTGGGCGGTAGATGGATCGTTTAATGGGCTGAAGGCACGAGGAGGATTTACAGTTAACTGCAAATGGCATAACGGAAAAGTGACTTCTTATCAAATCTATTCGGAAAAACCGACTAAAGTAAAACTACGCGTAAATGGTCAAATTAAAGAGGTGGAATCCTCTTCTCTTCAACGAACTATATAAATAAAAATGCTTAGACTTTTTATACTAACGATATCAATAATGGCTTTTTTAAATGCTAAGCCTTTATCTAAGAGCAGCAATGCCATCAGCAATTCTTCAATGGTTGTGGTCTATAATCCTGCAACCCACAGTTTTGCTGTGACCACGACATCAGGGAAAAAGATCTTTGTGAAAGATCTGGTACCAAAGGCGGATTTTATTAAAGTTACAAAGGAAGAGGTGAGTGACCCGGCTTTTGGTAAAGGCCAGACATTCATTGCCAGCAATGCCAACGGCTCTTCAGTGTCTTTTACACTCTATCCTTTACAGCCCTTTCTGTTTATACATCAAACGATAAAGAATACAACCGGGGGAATAGTTGACTATCCAAAACTTAGCCCGGTTTCTTTCCAGGTGGATCTTGGAAAACCCGTCACTCAGTTAAAAACACTTGGTACCGGAGGACTATTGGATCCTGATAAAAACCCAGGGAGTTACGTGTTCCTGACCAGTGTAGATCCTGTTTCAAGAAATGGAGTGGTAACCGGTTGGTTAACGAATGAAAAGGGAAGCGGTGTTGTCTTTTCTCGTATTAAAAACAATTTGATTGAAATAGAACCTCGTATTGAATATGGTCATTTCCGTTTGCCGGCCGGTAAGACCGAAAAGACCGAAACTTTATTAGTGGGTTATTTTGACGACGCCCGTTTGGGTGAGGAGCAGTTTGCAGAAGCAATTGCCAAACAGCAAAAAATTAAACTTAAGCCCCGGACAGCCGTGTATTGTACCTGGTATTCTGAAAAGAACGGCGGTGCTGGTACCGAATCCGGGACAATTAAATTGGCAGGTTTTATCAGGGATCAATTGAAATCTTTTGGTCTTGGAGTGCTCCAGATTGACGACCAATGGCAAGCTGGGAATCAATATAATGGCCCTCACCGGGGATTTGACCGCGTTGATCCCAAAGGAGGCTATCCGAATGGAATGACCACTACTGCCAAAGCCATAAGAGAAGATGGTCTGACAGCTGGAATCTGGTGGATGCCTTTTAGCCGTAACCATCAGGCCCCGGAATTCAAAGACCACCAGGATTGGTTTGCAAAACGAACCAATGGCAAGCCTTACGAAACCACATGGGGAGGTACTTCTCTTGATCTAACCAATCCCGAAGTTCAGCATCATATTGCTGATTATGCGAGCAGAATGCATCAATGGGGCTACGATTATTTCAAAATGGATGGACTATGGACCGGAACAGTGACCGAACAAATTTATATTAATGACGGCTACAAAAATGACAGTATTGGGAATTGTCTGCCTTTACATAACCCTCTTAAAACGCAGATTGAAGCTTTTAGAGATGGTTTGAGAGTTATACGCAAAGCCACAAGTGAAGATGTATTCCTTTCGGGATGCTGCGTGAGCCAGAACATGAGGTCCTTTGGAGCCTCTATTGGTCTGGTCAACTCCATGCGAATAGGACCCGATTTCAATCATGACGGGCAAAGCATCCGTACGGGGGCCATCCGTGCCTCCAGACTTTATTTTTTAAATGGAAGAGTTTGGTGGAACGATCCGGATCCATCCATGTTGAGAGAAAGTGGAGAATCTACTGCGGATAATGCCAGTAAGGGAATCGGCAGTTTGACCAGAGCAAGATTACTTCCATCCTTTGTGGCTGTTTCTGGACAGTTTTTTCTAAGCAGCGACTGGCTTCCGGATCTGCCCTTAGACAGATTAGAAATCATGAAGCGTTGTATGGCCTCGCATAAGGGTATTGCCCGGCCCGTAGATGCTTTTGATAAAATGCTTCCCTCCATTTGGATCGCAACAGATAAAAAATCTGGTACCGACCGTAATGTATTGGGAATATACAACTGGGAAACTAGCCCTCAGAAAATCGGTACTTCTTTAAGCCGGGCCGGATTAAAAGACAAAACAACCTATTATGCCTTTGATTTCTGGGCGAACAAAGCACTTCCAAATCTGTCTGGTTCTTTTGCATGGGAGCTTCCTTCAGAATCCTGCAAGGTCATCGCCCTACGTGTCAAAGCGAATCATCCGGTGGTGGTTTCAACTTCGCAGCACATTACCCAGGGCATGATTGACCTGCTTAAAGAAGACTGGGATGGAGAAAGCCTTTCGGGAACAAGTAAACTCATTGGTGGTGATCCTTATGAGTTGCGTATTGCTGGAATGAATGATGGCGGGAATTGGAAATTTGCAAACGCCTCCCTGGTTGGAAGTCCTAAAGGCGTAAGCATAGAGGCATTACCCCAGACAGAGAAGGGCTGGCTTAGAGTCTTGATTAAGGGCAAAGAAAGTCAGGTCATAAAATGGAAGTTGAAATTTAAGAAATAGCCTGCAATTGTAAACTGCTTTTCTCCCGGAATCTCTGGGCAAAAAAAACGTCGATATTGGTCAAATAAGCATCAAAAAGGAAGGCTGAGAAACTGTTAAATTTGAATCTGTCAGCAACTTACACACACAAATTGTTGCCTGTATCAATTAGATTCTTATAAAATGGGAAAGATATTTTTACCATCCTTTTGTCTATGTCAATTGGATTCTAAATCAACGATGATGAAAAAGCAGTTGATCTGGATCTGTGTTCTTTTGTTCGTTAATCAGGCACTTGGCCAGCCGGCAAAAAGAGGCACATCGTCAGCTTACCGGATGCTCAATCCGATTTGTCCTCCCGGAGTATACATTGCAGACCCTGAAGTACGCCAAATGCCCGACGGCAGGGTTTATCTATATGGATCAAGGGATGAACCAGGCAATGCCTGGTGTTCCAGGTCTTATAATATCTTGTCTACTTCCGATCTGGTTACCTGGACTATGGACCAAACCTCATTTGCGACTGCCGGTCCGGGAAAACAAACTAATTATACCAGTAATATTTTATATGCCCCTGACTGTATTTATCATGATGGTAAATACTATTTGTATTATTGTCTGGCCGATGGGGAGAAAGACGAGGGGGTTGCTGTTGCTTCCTCTCCCTTTGGTCCTTTTAAAAACGGAAAAATAATGGAGGGGGCAAAAGGCATTGATCCCTCTGTATTTATTGATGATGATGGCCAAGCTTATTTATTCTGGGGACAAGGCAATCCAAAGGCTGCCCGGCTCAGCAAGGATATGCAAAGTATCGAAGGTAAAATCAAGGACAGCGTATTAAATTACCGGGAACATTTCTTTAATGAAGGGAGTTCCATACGTAAACGGAAAGGGATATATTATTATGTCTATCCAGGCCACCAGCGCCACGGCGAGTCAAACTGTGCGACATTGAATTATGCCACGGCAATTTCTCCCTTAGGCCCCTATACGTATAGAGGTGTCATCATCGACAATTGGGGCAGTGGTAAAAACCTGGTCAACAATCACGGATGTATTTCAGAAATTAACGGGCAATGGTATGTTTTTTATCATAGGCCTACGCAGGGGGTGGCTTCTATGCGAAAGGCTTGCATGGAGCCTATTACCTTCAATGCAGATGGCACAATTAACGAAGTGGAAATGACCACACAGGGAGCGGGTGGACCTATCGATCCTTTACAACGTATGGATGCAGCCCGGGCCTGTTTAATGTCGGGTAATTTGATGGCTACAGTACGCAGGCCCAACAATGATGTCCCTGTAGAATATCTTAGCGGTATCAGACATGGAGATTATGCTTATTGGAAGTACTTCGATTTTCAGAGCAGGAGTATCATGCAATTTACCTGTAAAACCTGGGGCAACAACAAGGCAGGAGAGATAGAAATCCACCTGGATAAGCCTGATGGAGCGTTGATTGGTATTTGCGATGTTCCGCTTATGCAAGATGAAACAGCCTACGCCATCCACTCTGCGAAAGTGAAGCCCGTTAAGGGCAAGCATGCACTGGTGCTCGTATTCAAGGCAAAAGAGCAGGAGCAACAAAAGGCCGATTTAATGAACCTGGAATGGTTCATGTTCAATCATATATAAACACTTATTAACCAGCAATGAAGATCATCTGTTATTTTTTAATTGTTATATTCTCCATCAGCGCATTGTATGCCCAGGCTGATGGAGTAAAAGAAATTCACGTGGCGAAAACGGGGAATGATAGCAATCCCGGTACTGCTAAACGTCCATTACTAACCATTCAGGCTGCCGCAAACAGGGCACTGCCAGGGAATGTGATTACTGTTCATAAAGGCATTTACCGGGAACGGATTGATCCGGTTCGTGGAGGAACGTCGGAAACAAAACGAATCATCTATCAGGCTGCCGGAGGCGAAGAGGTGATCATTACAGGTTCAGAACCTGTTAAAGGCTGGAAAAAAGTAGAAAACAGTACATGGAAGCTGACCTTACCAAATTCATTCTTTGGCGCAAGTAACCCATTTGACGAGCAGATCTACGGTAGCTGGTATCGTGGAAAGGGGAAACCCAACCATACTGGGAGCGTCTATCTCCGCAACCAGCGCATCACGGAAACTTTCTCTGCAGATGAAGTTCAAAAGCCGATTGGTGATCAGCCATACTGGTACGCAGTGGCCGATGGAAATGGTGGCCCGGTGCTGATGAATTTTGAATGGATCCGTCCCAGAGGTGGTCAAATGATGAATTCTATGCAGGCCTCGATAGAAAATGGTGATCAGGCCATTTGTATCGCCATTACAAGTCGGTGGCCCTTCGGATATCTGAAAGATGGTTCAATTCTTCATTTTAACGGTGTTGATTTTGGTCCAGGAGCCAATGATCTGTCTTTTCAGGCGGCTACCCTTGCAAAAGGAGGAACTGTAGAAATGCATCTTGGAACTCCTGCGGGAGAATTGCTCGGTTCCTGTAAGGTCACCAATACTGGCGACTGGGAAAAATTTGCTGTATTCAATATCACCATGTCCCGTAAGCTCTCTGGTAAGCAGAACATCTGCATTGTAATAAAGGCACCAGTATTGAAATCTAATGGAAAAACGACAATATGGGCCCAATTTCCGGGCGGGGTTGATCCCAATAAATCTCCAGTAGAGATTTCAGTTCGTTCCCAGGTCTTTTATCCAAGTAAAACAGGCATTGACTATATTACGGTACGTGGCTTTACGCTTCAGAATGCGGCGACCAATTGGGCGCCCCCATCTGCAGAACAGCCCGGGCTCATCGGACCACATTGGGCAAAGGGCTGGGTTATTGAAAATAACATTATCCGCAATTCCAGATGTTCTGGCATTTCGCTTGGACGTCCCACTTTCGGGCATGCCCACCACTATCAAAAGCTACAGACGAAAGTCTATCCGGAACCCAATGGGGGACAAACGGAGCAGCAGCTGATCGATTATTTTGAGCATGCGTCATGGACTAAGAACGAAGCCGGGTTTCACCTGATCCGTAACAACGAGATTTACGAATGTGGACAGGCAGGCATCGTGGGCTGCAGCGGTGCGGCGTTTAGCCGTATTGAAGGGAACGACATACACGATGTTTGCATTAACGAAACTTTCGAAGGGGATGAAATGGCAGGAATTAAACTCCATTTTGCTATTGATGCTGTACTGAATGACAATTACATCCACCATACAACCCGTGGCCTTTGGCTGGATTGGGGTTCTCAGAATGCACAGATTGTTGATAACCTATTTTATGACAATGGGCAGGATGCATTTGTGGAAGTTTGTCACGGCCCGGTACTCTTTGCCAATAACATTCTACTTTCTAAAAATTCCATTTGTTTTGGTGCCCAGGGTATTGCCAATGTCCATAATCTAGTTGCCGGTGAGATATCCGGTGGAATAGACCGTTGTGCCGGAGGACGCAAGAGCTTTATCTATAAACCACATGAAACCGTTTCGACAGGAAAAATACTCAATGTAGGGGGAGATTGGCAATGGTATAATAATCTGCTTACAGACCAGGCTTCCTTTGGGAAATGGGATGAGCCAACATTGCCGGTAAAGTATGGCGGCAATGTTTTCACCAAAGGGGCAAATGCGGAGGCGACTGATGCTGATGCCTTGCTCAGGCCCGGTTTTGATGCCGCTGTTAAACTAGTTCAGAAAAAGGATGGCTGGTATTTGCAGATGAATGTCGATACAGATTGGCTAAGTGGACATCAGCGCAAGCTGGTGACGACAGCGCTTTTAGGTAAAGCCATGATACCTGATCAGCTGTTTACTAATCCAGATGGTTCATCGCTGGCTATAGACTATGATTATTTCAAAAATAAACGTAACTCTGAAAATCCCTTCCCAGGCCCAATTGAATTTTCAAAAAATGGCAGACAGGAAATTAAGGTATGGCCAAAGAAATAATATATAACATAAACTACAAATACTATAAAATGAAGATTTTTAAAGTTATTGGGAAGCATTTCCTTTTTCTATTGATGTTTGGCCTACTATCTAAAACCTCCTTTTCAAAAGGTTTTGGGAAGTTGGCTGAGCTCAGGTCGCCTGATGGTAAGCTAAAAGTTTTGTTTACCTCTGATCCGGATGGCGCGATGTGTTATTCGTTGATTGCCGATGGTAAAGTTTTGTTGCAGCCTTCACATATTGGGCTAAAGGTTTCAAAGCTTCCTGTTTTCAAGCTGAAGGAATCGAAGCTAGTTCAAAAAGTTTGGCGGCCGGTTTGGGGCAAAAGAAGTATTGTTCCTGATAATTATAGGGAAATCACGCTGGTATCGGATATTTATACCATAAAAGCCAGGGCATATAACAATGGCATTGCTTTTCGGTATGAAGATGGGCAGGCCGATGCTGAGTTGACCGAATTCAATTTCGCAGGAAATTATACGGCTTGGTATTATAATGGTGAAGATCACAATATTGGACCTGAAAATTTGCAGGATGCCAAAGGCATCCGCAGGCCAGTTGCAACCATTAAAGCGGCCGACGATCAATACATGGCTATTCATGAGGCCGATTTAGAAAGTGGGGAGCCCTTATTGTTACAACCGGTATTTGGACGTGCTTCATTCCTGGTACCCTCTAAAAGAGCCAAAGCCTGGCGTGTTATCATGTACGGAAGAACACCAGGTCAATTGGTCGATTCCCACTTGTTGGAATTGCTGAACCCTGATCCGGAGCCAGGATATGATTTTTCCTGGGTAAAACCGGGTGTAGACCTTTGGGACTGGAGAATTAATGGTGCTGAGATTAACGGATTCAGATATCAGATGTCCCTGCCCTCATGGAAAAGAATGGTCGATTTTGCGGCAGCTAATAAAATGCCTTCACTTGTCCTGGATGCCAACTGGTATGGTTCTGAGTTTAATAAAGATTCTGATCCTTTAAAGGGCGGAAAAGCAGCTGATGTGATCGAACTGATTAGATATGGAAAAGAAAAGGGCGTGGGAATCTGGTTATACCTGAATGACGTAGGAGGAAGTGCATATCCGATTGCGAACACAATAAAACAATATGGTGGTTGGGGTGCGGTAGGTATTAAATATGGATTTATGCAGGGCAGTTTTGAGGATAAGAACGTCAAAACCAAGCTGATTACAAAATTATGTGCCCAGAATCACTTAATGACCGATTTTCACGATGACCCGGTTCATCCTTATGGGCAAATGCGTACCTGGCCCAATGCGGTTACCCGCGAATATTGTCAGGCCCAGCTGGATGGAGCTAAGGTGTTTGAACCTAAAACATTTGTGACAACCGTATTTGTAAATATGCTTGCCGGCCCCTTAGATATGAGTAATGGGGTATTTGATATGGCCCAGAAAGGGCGGGTGGATTACGGTCATCCTGTTCCTTCTACCATTACTGCCGAGGCAGCGCGTACTCTTATAACCTTTTCCGGGGCGACAATTATACCCGATATTCCTGAATATTATAACAAACATCCGGAACTGTTGAAGTTCATTGCATCTGAAAAAATGCCCTGGAAGGAAAGTAAGACATTAAGTGGAGAAATTGGAGAATACATTGTCATGGCGCGTAAAGCATCAACCGGAAATTGGCTGATTGGCGCAGCGACTAATGAAAGCCCGAGAATACTCCGGATTCCTTTGAACTTTGCTGAGCCAGGAAAATATAAGGCCCTGATCATAAAAGATGGAAAGGATGCCAGTTATCTAACAAATAAAGAAGTATATACCACAACAACTTCCATTGTAACAAGTAAACAATTTATTGTTGTGGAACTGGCTCCGGGAGGCGGAGCTTGTGTTTTACTGGAAAAGGTTAAATGATGGAATAGTGAACAATAAAAGCCTTGTCGTGTGGGCAAAAAAAGCATCATTATTGAGCAATATTGAACAAATTTTAGCGGTTTAAAATCATTTAATTTGAGTGTCGATTTACAATTGGTTAGTAATCCGAGACAAGTGTGCTGGCAGAAGTTATAATGGATGTTATGATGGGACTTCGAATTTGATTTCGATGTCCCACCCAGCATTTTCCCGGGTATACCAGACGTGATTTCGCAAAATAAACGACACACACAAATATACGATATGAACAGATGTTTCACTCCGCTGATCAGGATTCTAGCCGCTCTGATTATGCTTCTTAGTTATGGCAAACTGGCACATGCGCAGGCCATTAACCTGAAAACGCGTTATTCTTCCATCAGTATTAATGGAAAAGGTTTTATTACATCCATTAGAGATGTGAAAACAAAGAAAGAATACAATCCGAAAGGACTTTCCTCCGCTTTGATGAGCCTTTCTAATGACAAGGGATATATCTTTCCCAGCAAGGCAAGCTATAGCCCCAATCGCAATGAAATCTTAATGACCTTTACCAATGGAGCACAAGCCAGAATAAAGGCAGAGCAAAAAAATGAATATTTAAGGTTCCAGTTGCTTTCTCTTTCGAAACAGCAAGGAATTGACAATATTGTATGGGGCCCTTATAAAACCAATATTTCCAAAACCATTGGAGACATTTTTGGAGTAGTAAGGAATGACGATTTTGCCATCGGTATCATGGGATTGAATGACAATACAACCGGCGGTCCACCTACGGGAGGCGACATGTCCTTCATGTATTATTTTATACATTCTCCTGATCCGGTAAAATATCCCCTTCCTCCAAATCTTAAAGAAGGGCAAACTTTTACTATAGGTGGTGATGGAATTAACGATGTGGCTTTTTATTCGCATCCAGAAGAATATTACCGGATGAACTATGGAAACAGCGCCGTTTTGGAGCCCAAATATGGCTCCGCCATTTGTCTGCATTCCAGGAATAGAAGAAAAGAACAAATGATCCGTTTTCCGGTATTACCAGACAATCTGGAGGGAAAGGCAAATTCTGCCAGGTATCAGCTGGTGACCCCAACAGACGCCGGTTTTATTGGCTCTGCTATAGCCTTATATGCTTGTCCGGATGTTCTTGGCCTTAAAACCATTGAAAGAATCGTTTTAAATGAAGGGCTTCCTCATCCTGAAATAGATGGGAAATGGATTAAAGATCCAAAGGCTTACCGCCCCGATGTAGCCTGGTGGGGTGTTCACGACAGTCTGGTCAATTATACCCAACGTTTAGGGCTTAAATCCGTTCAGGATGAAGGCATGGGAGAATATTATCCGAACCGGGCAAACAGGTGGAATGGCAGTAAGGTAAATTTCCAATCTGCACCTGCAATGACGGTACCTGAATATGGTGCCTTGATGAAGAAAAATGGAATACGATGGGGCTTGCATACGCTCTGTGAGTTTTTGCAGCCAAACGGGAATAGCGATGTGAATCCGGTACCTAACGACAGCCTGGCCATTATGCAGCGTACCGTGATTACCAAACAGCTTTCTCCATTGGATACCATTATAACCGTTGCAGACCGGGCCTATTTCAATGAATTTGGAGGATGGGAAGGGAACCATACCAATGTACTTAAGATAGGCAAAGAACTCATTGAATACAATGGAATCTCAGAAACCAAACCTTATACCTTTTTACATGTAAAGCGTGGCTTTCATGGAACTACACGGGGATCTTTTGAGGCGGGAACCACCATTGTGAAACTGCAGCCCAATTGCTATCATGGATTTGCACCAGATATGAACTTGCAGGAAGTGTATGCAGATTATTATGGAAAATGGCTGGCAGATGGCGGCATGGATTATATTGATTTTGATGGGCTGGAGAGTTGTATCTACCAGGGGCATGGGGAATATTCTTTTAAACGTTTCTTTCACAAACTTTTTGACAGTTATAAGCAAAACGGAGGTAAATACCTGCGGGTAATGGGCAGTGCAGTTGGCGAAGGCAGCTGGCATTATATGAGCGTATGCAATGTAGGCGGAGGAGACAATATGTTTAATCCGGTAACCAATAAATGGGGTATAGAAGGTAAAGATATGAGGTATGTTTTCCAAAGCAGTTACCTTCCCGCTACCTTTGGGATCATTGGTCTGGAAAGCGAATGGACCATGTACGATGCGGAAAACCTCCAGGCCAAGTCGATAGGATGGGATGCAACCTATATGTTGGGACTGAGTGAGCATTCCGTTGAAAATTGCGCCGAAAAGGACGCCATTTTTAAGGCCTACCGTACCTGGGAAAATCTGAGGGATGAAATGGATTTTTCAAAGGCCCTAAAAGAGAAGCTTAAAGACCTCAACTATAAATTCCACCTCGAACAAACCGGAAAAAAGTCTTTTATACTTTACCCGGTTCGGGAGAACCGCTTCAGCACTCAGACGTATACAACTCAAGGAAAGTCTTATTCACTAAAAAATGAATTTGAAAGCCAGTCACTCGAACTTGCTATTCGTGTGCATGCTGCAAAGGATGAGCAGGTAAATGGAGTCAAAATCACCCTGCAAAATGGAACGCAGTTGTTGATTGACAGAAAGCTGTCTAACGGGGAGTTCATCCTGTTGAAAGGGAATTCATTATATATAGCCGATAAGTTCAGAAAAAAGCGTGAAGAAATATCTTCCGGGCATCATCTTGTATTGCCAAAGGGACAATCGGAGCTTAGGGTTGCCGCTTTGCATGAAGGAAACGAAAAAGTAAAACTTGATGTTGTTGTAAATACGATAGGGAAGGGCCAGAAAATATGATGCTGCTGCAGAATTCAGGAAGATCAGGTTTTTTTAAGCCATGTATATTAATTTTCCTGCTATTGTTTGCACAAACCGTAATGAGCCAGTCTTACACGCGGACAAAAACCGGTATGAAAGCCACTGTAAACGGTATCGATATCGAATTGCAGCTGTTTGGGGCTGGAATAGTCAGGGTAATTAAATCACCAAAGGGTATTCCATGTAAAAAATCAAGCCTTTCGGTTGTTAAAGAACCAGAGGTGATCCCTTTTAAAATTGAACAAAAAGGCAAGATGATGATCTTGCAAAGCGAGAAATTCCAAGTGAATTTAAATTCGCAAACAGGAAAATTGTCTTTCAAAGACCCCAAAGGAGCTTCACTATTAACAGAAAAGGATTATAGTGTACAATTTACGCCGGTTAAGGATGTAAACAAAGACGCTTTTATAGTTCGGCAGGCTTTTTTACTGGATAAAGATGAGGTTATTTATGGTTTAGGACAGCAGCAAAATGGAAGCTTGAACCAACGTGGCCGTAAAATTTATTTGCGTCAGGACAACATGAAAGTGGCCATTCCTTTTTTTCAGTCGACTAAGGGTTATGGCATTTTTTGGGATAACTATTCAGCCACTACTTTTACTGATAATCCACAAGAAACCTCTTTGGAGTCTGAAATTGGTGACTGTGCCGATTATTATTTTTTACTGGGTGGCAATGCGGATGGTGTAATTGCGCAGATGCGCCAGCTGACAGGAAAGGCTCCGCTGATGCCTTTATGGTTTTTGGGTTTTAATCAATCCAGAGAAAGATATCAAAGCCAGGATGAGCTTCTTGGTGTAGTTGCCAAATATCGATCTATCGGAGTTCCTTTAGATGGAATCATTCAGGATTGGCAATACTGGGGTAATGATAACAAATGGAATGCGATGAGTTTTGATAAAGACAGATATCCCCATCCCCAAATGATGGTAGACAGTGTCCATAAAATGAATGCACACCTATTTATCGTTGCATGGGCTAGTTTTGGCCCGGAAACCCCTCAGTTTGCAGAATTAAAGAAAAAAAACATGATTTTCCAGGATTTTGAAACCTATCCTTCGGTGGCAAGGCCCTATGATGTATATAGTCCTGAAGCCAGGGATATCTATTGGGATTATCTGAACAAAGGCGTATTTTCATTAAATACAGATGGATGGTGGCTGGATTCTTCTGAACCGGACCATGGGAAAGTAAGTGATGATCTGCAAACCTATTTAGGCTCTTATCGCAGTGTGCTTAATGCCTTCCCGCTGCAACATGTGGGTGGGGTGTATGATCATCAGCGCAAAACTACAGATGCCAAACGTGTCGCTATTTTTACCCGCTCTGCTTTTGCAGGGCAACAGCGTTACGGCGCCTGTACCTGGAGTGGTGATGTGCACTCCGACTGGCAAACCTTCCGCCGGCAAATTCCTGCTGGTCTTAATTTTTCGCTTTGTGGCATCCCTTACTGGAATACAGATATTGGTGGGTTTTTCGCAGGTTTTGACGGAGGTAATAAGAATCCCGATTTCCGTGAGTTATATACACGCTGGTTGCAGTTCGGGGCATTTACCCCTATGATGCGGTCGCATGGAACGGGTATTCCTAGAGAGATTTATATGTTTGGTGAGCATGGGGATCCAATTTTTGATGCCCAGGAGAAATATATTAACCTGCGTTATCAGTTGCTTCCTTATATATATTCCACTGCCTGGGGCGTAACTGCCCGATCGGGCTCATTTATCCGTGCACTGTTTATGGATTTTATAAACGATAAGAAGGTGTACACTATTGATAATGAATATATGTTCGGGCAATCCATTTTGGTAACACCAGTTACGGAAAGAGGAACAAAGGAACAACAAGTTTATCTGCCGGCCGGTACCACCTGGTACGATTTCTGGACCAATGAAAAAACAGAAGGAGGTAAAACAGTAAATAAACCAACACCAATAGATATTTTGCCGCTGTATGTAAAAGCCGGCTCTATTTTGCCTTTCGGGCCAAAAGTACAATATGCAGAAGAAAAGAAATGGGATGACCTGGAAATACGCATTTATCCGGGTGCCAATGGCTCGTTCACCTTATATGAAGACGACAACAACAGTTACAACTATGAAAAAGGACGCTATGCAACCATAGACTTTAAATGGTCGGAGAAAGACAAGACATTGACGCTAAGCGATCGAATAGGAGATTTCCCAGGTATCCTCAAAAACAGGACCTTTAAGATCTTACTTGTTGGTCAAGGTAAAGGAATCGGTACCAGTCCGGCGACGAGTTTCGACAAGATAATCGTTTATAAAGGCCAGTCTATATCTGCTAATTTTAAGTAAAATGACAAAACTAAATAGAAGATCTTTATTAAAGACAGCTGGTCTGGCTACTGGCCTGGTGGTAACTGGAGGCATATCTGCTTTGGCTTCCGGATACGATGGAGAAAACAAAAAAGGTAAAAAATTAGTGCTTACCGTTGCACATATTACCGATGTGCATATCAGGGAGGGAGATAATGCACCTGCAAGATTTAAAAGCTGTTTGAAAGAAATTTTAACCAGGCATAAGCCCGACTTTTTCCTGAATGGTGGCGATTCGATTCATGATGCCTCTTACGACAGCGTCGTACGTGATCAGGTGACCAAACAATGGGCGATCTGGGATGATTGCACCTCGGTACTTTCTAAGTATGAAGTGTATGCATGTATTGGTAATCATGATCCATGGTGGAAAGCGCCCTCTAAAGAAGATGAAATGTATGGGAAGGATTACGTCGTGAAACGCTTAAAGATTCCGAACAGGTATTACAGTTTTACAAAAAAAAACTGGCATTTTATGATATTAGATGGCAACAACAATAATATTTCTCTTGATCCGGAACAGTTTACCTGGTTAGAAAAAGAACTGGATAAAGTTCCTTCTGACGATTCCGTACTGCTGATGTCCCACTATCCAATTTTGGGGACTACACAAGTTTTGGTAGGCGGCGGACATTCGGATTGCAAGAAGTTAAAAGATCTTTTTTATAAACATCACAGCAAGGTGCGGGTTTGTCTGAGCGGACACAACCATTTATCAGATCATACCAGTTACAATGATGTTTTGTACTGTTGTAATGGAGCTATGAGTGGGTATTGGTGGGAAAAAGGGGATAAGGAATCTGCTGGACCGGGTTATTATCTGGAAACACCTCCGGGTTATGCTATACTCAAATTGTATCAGGATGGAACAGTTGAAAATGAGTATTTCCCGCACGCTTATTAACTGAATAAATCACCAATTAATTGTTTTATCAATGTTAATTGATTGAAAAAAGGAACCAAATACTTTTTAATCAGTATAACATTATATTCAGTCAAATTTGATGTTGTTTTCTCAAAAATGTTGGTTGAATTTTAGTGCGGGTATGTAAATTGGTTAATAAACCAATTTACATATGGAAATGAATAAATTATAACAACATCATCACAAATGAAAATAACATATCACTTTTTTTGCTCCATAAAACTCAAATGCGCTTTGTATTTGAGTTTAATAATTTTATGCTCGATTCCTTCTTATGCCCAGGAAAAAGAGAAATCCTGGGAAGAATTGAAACAGAACTATGAGTTCCCGGCATGGTACACCGAAGCCCGTTTCGGAATCTGGCTGCATTGGGGAGGACAGTCTCAGCCCGATAACGGCGGCGGCTGGTATGCCCGTCATATGTATATGCAGGATGTAGGTAGTCAGACTTTCGGCAAAGATGCCTATGCCAATCAACTCAGACAATATGGGCATCCATCCAAATTTGGGTACAAAGAAGTGCTTCAATCCTGGAAGGCTGAAAAATTAAATCCTGATGCTTTGATGAAATATTTCAAAGAACTGGGCGCCAAATACTTTATGATTCTGGCTGTTCATCATGATCATTTTGACAATTTCAATTCTACCTATCAAAAATGGAATTCGGTAAACGTTGGCCCTAAACGAGACATCGTGGGAGACTTTAGAAAATCAGCACGAAAATACCATATGCCCTTTGGCGTAAGTTCGCACGATGACCGCTATTTAAGCTGGTGGCTTCCTGCCTTTGGCTCGGATCAATCGGGACCATTGAAAGGGGTACCTTATGATGGAAACCTAACCAAAGAAGATGGCAAAGGTTTATGGTGGGACGGACTTGATCCAGCAGATTTGTATGGACTTCCACCTGCCAAAAGAACTCCGGAGTGGATTGCAAATATGAAAAAAACATGGGTATTGCGTCACAAAGAACTGGTTACAAAATACGATGTGGATATGCTTTGGTACGATGGCTATGGTTTTCCATATGGCGAACCAGGAAAAGAGGTTTGCCGCACTTTATTTGAAAACAGCTTAAAGAAAAACGGTAAAATCATGGCTGTTGCTGCAGGTAAAATTTCAGATGACGATGCTATTGTAAAAGACATTGAATGCGGAACCTCCAACGACATCAATCCAAAACCTTGGCAAGGCATCATTACAACCAGTAGCGGC
>NZ_JAELTV010000759.1 GCF_016429005.1 Pedobacter sp. ASV19 | reverse complement strand
AATGAGGTGCAAGATTAAAAATACAACATGTCTTTTTCATATGTACAATAGCATAATGAATAAATATCAAATACTTCTCTTACCTCTTTTTGTAAATAAAATCATATAAATAATATAAAATAGAAGTCCCCCACTTACTAATGAGGTAAATAAACTAACATTTAAAGTGATAAAAGAAAAAGGAATTATTAGGAGATTTATAATTTTAGAATTTTCATTATCCCTTATAGAATTTAGCATAACCAACACCAATCCAAATAAAACAGACATTATAGGTACGCCGATTAAACCAAAACCAGCAATTCCATCAGTTGCCCAGAAATTAGCATTTGCATTGTTATTACCTGCAATAAAATATTGACTAACTACAAACCCCAATGGCTGTTTGTATGGATATCCACCAGTAAACATGTTTATTATATTTACATGAGATAGATAGGTATTTTGATGAACCTTAAAAAACTCGTTGTACTGGTATGTAAGTAAGCCCCCGATACCCATTGTACGCATTAAAATTACCGCAGAAAGAATAAAAAATTTCTCAGCTATTAATAAAAACGCAATCATTAACCCACCCAATGAATAAACATAATATTTATAGATTGACTTACCTCTTTTTATAAGTATACTCGTACCATAGATCATCATTGGAATAAACAATGATATCTTACTTCCCGTCATACCGTAAACCGCAATAATTGAGACACATCCGAAGTATACAAATACTTTCTTTCTTTTGACTAATCCAATAATAAAGATTAATGGAGCCAAAAAGTAAGTGTTCCATAAAACAAGATATCCAATAATACTACTA
>NZ_JAELTV010000758.1 GCF_016429005.1 Pedobacter sp. ASV19 | reverse complement strand
ATTTGAACCATATATTTCAAAAGCCTTTACATTGGATCCAGTATATGTATAATCCGGTGCTCTTTGGTGCATTTTCATGCGGCTAAAAATCACCTTTCTCCCTAAATCAACGGTAAACCATTGTGGCAGCACAGTACCATGTCTTGAGGCAAAAATTCCCTGATCAACGAGTCCATCCCACATTCTTTCCATCGGATATTGCCCTTCTACAGGTTCATACTCATCGGTAGGAAGCTTTACTGCTGTAAAAGGCTTTGGTACCTTCTGTTCAAACAATGGAACTAAGGATTTCACTAATGCCGGCGATTTGTTATTCCACCTGTCTCTTAAGTATACTGAAAATTTCTTTTCGGTAGAACTGAGTCCTCTGGCAGAAAAAATACCCGCAGGTGTTTTGGTGTAAAAAGTCTGGATTGGTAATAAGACGCCATTACCTACAGTATCTGCCTCCAGAACGATAGCCATATTTGCCTCCAGTTTGTTCTTGAACCGAATTTTCACGCCACCAAATCCAGCCTCTATGCTTAAATCGTCAAAAGCGACAAGGACAGGTGGGGTTAAAGGCGTTATTTTCACATCTAAGGGTTCAGATGCCTTTTCATTTTTCCCAACACTATATAATTTAACATTGTATTCTCTCGTATCTCCAAATCCTTCCAATTTGAGTGTATCTGTGTAGAAGGAAGACTTTCCCTCTCGAAAAACACCTGGCTGTATTTCATAAACAGCTTTTACATAGGACAAGTTGGGATCAGAAGGGATTTTATAAGTCAGTATAGCTCCGCCAGCTGTACTTTGTGATTTAACACTACTAACC
>NZ_JAELTV010000757.1 GCF_016429005.1 Pedobacter sp. ASV19 | reverse complement strand
ATCCTGTAGATAGGCATTTTGTAAATGAGGATTTTGAAATGAAATTCCAGAATGAAAAACTTCTGGGTACGATATCGAACTGGTTTGGAGGCTTTGCTATACTTATCTCCTGCCTGGGTTTATTGGGCCTCGCCCTGTATATGGCTGAACAGCGGAAAAGAGAGATCAGTATACGGAAAGTGCTTGGGGCAGATTCCCTTAATATCCTGATTCTGCTGAATGCTGATTTCATTAAACTGGTTCTTATTGCAAACCTGATTGCTTTTCCGCTGGGTTATGTAATTGTGAATAAATGGCTTTCTGGTTACGACTTCAGGATTGGTCTATCTGTTCTTCCTTTTGCAGTGGCCTTTCTGTTGTCCATGTTGATTGCGCTGCTTACGGTCAGCATACAGTCGTTTAAAGTAGCAAAAGCGAATCCGGTGGATGCACTTAAATATGAATAACCCAAAAATAACCTCCTATGTTTAAACTTAATTTGAAAATCGCTTTGCGAAACCTCTGGAAAAATAAAGGTTATACCTTCATCAATGTGGGTGGTTTGGCTATCGGATTGGCCAGTTGCATGGTACTGCTGCTTTATGTAGCTTACGAATGGGGCTATGATAAACAGTTTAAAAATTACGATAAGACCTATATTGCTTATCATAATTCTAAAACAGCAGTAAAGACGTTTACCTGGGCGGGTACGCCTGGAGTGATGGCAAAGGAGGTCCGAAGTAAAGTTCCTGGTATAACTTATGTGTCCCGATCTTCTTTCCCAAGCCCACAGCTGTTGAGCTATAACGAAAACAGGTTTAAAAAAGATGCAGTGTATGCT
>NZ_JAELTV010000756.1 GCF_016429005.1 Pedobacter sp. ASV19 | reverse complement strand
TCGGAGATGTGTATAAGAGACATCAGTAAAGCCTGGCATTAATGAGTTTTTTTTGTTTTCTGGATTAAATTTAACCAATGTCATGGGTTTTTCCTCCTTAATTTGATTTAATGATTAAAACTTATAATTAATTAAACTCTGTGAACTTCTGTTCGGGCTAAATATTACAACTCCAATGCCAGGTGCATTTTAATTATTTTAGACTGAAAAATCTTCAGTTTTTAACTGTCAAAACTTCATCGTTATGATACTTCCTGCAGGAGGGCTGAGAGGTTTGGGTGCATATCGGCGAGAGTGGTGACTTGAGTTGGGGTATTTGGTCCAGCATTTAGAGCCCATCCCAATTTTTATTCTGATTTTAAGAGTTATGGCGTCAATTAAAAGAATAACGTATGCCGAATTGTAATTGGTAGGTTGAATTTATACTATAATCATTTCTAAAAGTCTCTGCAACCAATTTTCCTGCAATGTTAGCCATTTGAAATTCAGGTAAAGTTGTTCCTCCTGGTCTAATCATGTCGAGATTTGCTGGGTTTAATATCGACATGGTATTTACTATCTTTTTTAATCCTATACCTGGATTTATGAGGTTGCCGACATTGAGGATATCTAAACTAAATTGTAAAGTGTTTTGCTTCTGATTTTTACCAATAGCGACTTCATGACTCAACTTCAGATCGAACTGGTGTCTCCATGGAAATACAGCTCCATTTCGTTCGGCATATTTCCCTTTCCTTTTTTTGAGGTAATTGTCTTGATCGATATAGGAGAAAAAAGCCGAAAGCTGTTCAGCAGGGCTATACGTTTTTACGCTATTATCTAC
>NZ_JAELTV010000755.1 GCF_016429005.1 Pedobacter sp. ASV19 | reverse complement strand
ACGTTCGTCGGCAGCGTCAGATGTTTATAAGATACAGGATAAGACATCATCAGAACTTTTAAAAAAGTCGAGGATCGAAGATTGAAAATAAAACTTTGAGCCATCGTTCAATATAAGACAGAATGTGGTCGACAATATTCCCGTATCTACATCTTTTACTTGATCTTTTGAAATACTCTTTTTATAAAAAACGTTTCTAATAACCAATTTATCTCCAGCATCATAAATATCAAAATAGGAAAATCCATTTCTATATATCAAAAACAAAATAATATAAATCGGTAATAAGAAGGATATCTTTTCTAAAGTGAGACCCCTTGTCACCCAATATGAAAAATAGACTACCAACGGCAGAAGCAATATCAACAACATTAGTTGACCTAATATTGCTGAACGACCACTTATTCTAGTTAAACCCATTCTTTATTTTTCTCTACCATTCAGAGAGAATTTAACTATATCTCAACTCACCCATATTGCCTCAAACTCTTTTTCAGAAATGAAATCAGTTTGTACTAAATCCAAATCCTCAAAAGATTGATCATACAACATCGAATCTCCTACAACAGGATTATCGAGACTCATTTTTTTCACTTCCCCATCTATAATATCAATCTGCCTCACGGCTTCATGACCACGAAAATGCAGATAGAATAAAACACCTTCTTCTTCCCAATACTTTTTCACATAAATATCTTCCATATTTTATATTCTAACAACTTATATTGCATACAAGTTTAACCACTTGGCTGGAGGCTGTCTCTTATACACATCTGACGCTGCCGACGAAC
>NZ_JAELTV010000754.1 GCF_016429005.1 Pedobacter sp. ASV19 | reverse complement strand
CCCTAAATCCTCTACAGAAAACGAGCGGACTACAGTAGTTGTAGAGCATGCAAACGGAACTCCTGTATTGTTTAGACAGATTGCCGGTGCATTAGCCAGAAGGATCGTATGGTACGTTAAAGAAGGTGATCAGGTAGAACAAAGCAAAGAGTTCGGATTTATTAAATTCGGATCGAGAGTGGATATTTTCCTGCCCCTGGGTACTAAAGTTAACCTGGAGCTGAACCAGGTGGTTAAAGGCGGAATTACAGTATTGGGCGAATTATCTTAGATAGGACAAGCGCGATAAAGCGCTTGTCCTTCAAATCATATATAAAAAAGGCGCAATCAGTTTGCGCCTTTTTTATATATGATCTTTCCGTATTAACTCCCTCTTCTTTTAAAGCAAACAAAAAAACCTCCCCGATAATATCGGGAAGGCTATTCTATTTTTGAAGAGTAAATTAAACTCTTTTGGATTTAATACGGGCAGCTTTACCGGTAAGTTCACGCAGGTAGAACAATTTAGCTCTGCGCACTTTACCATGGCTGTTCACTTCAACCTTATCAATGTTTGGCGAGTTAACAGGGAAGATACGTTCCACTCCCACACCATTTGACATTTTACGAACTGTAAACGTTTCATTAGCACCTACGCTATTACGTTGTAACACTACGCCTTGATAAATTTGGATACGTTCCTTATTACCTTCGCGAATTTTATAGTGAACACTCACTGTATCTCCTGATTTGAATGCAGGAAATTCATTTTTTACGATTACCTGCTCTTCAACAAATTTTACTAAATCCATGATTTTAAGCCTGTCTCTTATACACATCTGACGCTG
>NZ_JAELTV010000753.1 GCF_016429005.1 Pedobacter sp. ASV19 | reverse complement strand
TGCAGACCTGCCTTCTTATTCCGGAATAAGGTCTTTGGTCTTTTTAGGATATAATACAATAGCTACAGCACCCAGCAATAGAAATCCCACATTGAAGATCAAATGCTGGTTCCAGGTCATGTTTTGCAGAATGCCCCCACAAGAACATGGAACATAAGGGCTGAATTTTAAAATGGCTACGATATAAGCCGAAAAAATAGCCATTAGAGTAAATGCGAAATATAGGACATAATATTGGAACCGCTTTATTGCAATGAGCAGGGAAATTATAAGTTCAATGCCAGGTATTGCAACAGCAATTATGCCTGAGTAACTATTTAATAAAGGAGATTTCCCCAGTTCAATTCTGAATTTTTGATAATCCGTCATTTTTGTTAAAGCAGCATAAACAAATAGCAGGATATACAGTGCTGAAATCACTTCTACGATAACCGTTCTCATTTTATAATTCATATGCTTTAGATTCTAACTCAATATTGATTGACCCGGATTACAGTTTCAGAGCCCATAGTGCCTGAAAGTACCAGCGTTATATTCCTAAACCTGGGTAAATCATAGTCCGGAACATCGAACGTAGTGATCAAATCCCCTGTAATTGCATTCTTAAACTCAAAGGTTTTGGTGCCTTCTGAGGCTGCAGAAGAAACATCTTTAAAACCCGAAATCGCCTTATAAGCCAGATTATTTATAAAAGAACCATTTGCACTGCCTTTTAGGTTTACACTAATAGGTGTACTGCCTATTAAGAGATTAATTACCCGCGCTCCAAACACATCTGTAGCTGTCTCTTATACACATCTGACGCTGCCGACGACCGTTAGCCGGTGTA
>NZ_JAELTV010000752.1 GCF_016429005.1 Pedobacter sp. ASV19 | reverse complement strand
AGATGTGTATAAGAGACAGGCCTTTCCCTAATCTAAGATTAGCTTATAAGCTGAATGATAACAACAAACTTTCCGTTTTCTATAACCGCAGAGTAGACAGACCTAATGAAGTGGATATCCGTATTTTCCCAAAATATGATGATGCAGAAATCATAAAAGTGGGTAATCCCGCATTGCGTCCTCAGTTTACCAATTCAATGGAACTTGGGTATAAAAGAAACTGGAACAATGGCTATTTATATACCGCCTTATACCACCGCTTTGCTGATGGCACAATTACGAGAATTTCGAGCATTGTTCCTGGAAGTACACTGGTTTATGCCATATTTCAAAATGCAGGAAAAAGTTACAATACGGGCTTGGAAGCTATTTGGAACCAAAAACTATCTAAGATTTATTCCTTCAACATCAACGGGAATATTTACAGAAACCAGATCAATGCCTTTACCGTTGAGAATTTATATCCGCAACCCAATATTTTTTCTGCAGCAGAACAATCGTCTATATCAGGAAACCTGAAGCTGAATAATGTACTTAATTTCTCAAAGGGTTGGACCAGCCAATTAACCGCCGTTTATTTAGCTCCAGACATTATACCGCAGGGTAAAATTTCATTCAGATTTTCAATGGATGCTGGTCTGAAAAAATCTGTTCAGGATGGCAAAGGAGAGATTTTCTTTAATGCAACCGATTTGCTGAACACGATGGTTACCAAAAGGCAAATTCAAGGTCTGGGATCTGTCTCTTATACACATCT
>NZ_JAELTV010000751.1 GCF_016429005.1 Pedobacter sp. ASV19 | reverse complement strand
GGTTCAGGATGGATAATTGTTGCTTTTCTTTTTCCAGATCGGATAATTTGGTGATCATTTCTTTTATACTGGAAGAGATATCCGAAAAACCACGGGCAGTTTTAAAGTTTTGTATGTCTGATGAGGAATGAAAAAGTAAGACAGCCATTTTTTTAAGCAGGGTATCTATAAATAAAGATGTTTGCTTGTTGGAGGCACTGCGTTGTGATCTGTCGTACTTCTGATACGCATTGAGGATAGCATTTAAAATGTCCCTGGCAAGGAAGGGATTCGGATCACTGAATTGGAGTTTAAGAATACTGGTGTTTTGACTGTCTTCAACTTTTAGCTTTTCTGAAATGTATTTAAGGAGGTTTCTTTCTTCATTGAATCTGAAGTAATAGCTTTTAGCACTGTTTTTTTTTGGAATGAGAATGCGGAACCGCATGCCTGGAAGTATAACTGTTGAATTATACCTGATTTTTTTTGTGATTTTCTTTCCGGCTAGTCTGTAGGAAAGTTGAAAAAATTCTCCGTTGAGAGGAGCAAATTTTAAAAGCAGTTTCTCATAATCTTTTCCTTTCAACTCCAGTGTTTCTATGTTTAAAGGCTGGGAAGGATATATATTGGTCATACCAAAGGTACTAGATTCAAAAATGGAGATTTTGTAATTCAAAGAAGTTATGGCTTTATCTATTACATTTCTTGAGGTCATTATTACTTTTTCTGCTTCGCCCTTGCTATTGCGGTCATAAATGTTTCTGATGGTGATGAGTTCAGAAAGTTCAGATCTTCGATCCTCTAGCTTCAATGACGCATTAGCACAGTAGATGGGTGGGCTTGTATATATAAACAGATAGGC
>NZ_JAELTV010000750.1 GCF_016429005.1 Pedobacter sp. ASV19 | reverse complement strand
TCAATGGCGTTTGGGATCAAACAAGAAATACAGATTGGCAAAAAGAACTCATTGGAGGCACTGCACAGTATCAAAACCTTAACGCCTCTATATCAGGTGGAAACCAAAATACCCAATTTTTAGCTGGTGCAGGTTACGTAAGAGAAACAACAGTTTTTCCCGGAGATTTTTCCGATGCCAAAATAAGTTTTCACATCAACTTACATCACAGTTCAAAAAACAATAAATTTAAGTTTAATTTTTCTGCCAACTATTTACAAGGGACGAATCATTTACCTCAGTCTGATTTAACATCTGCAGCAGTTTCTCTTGCTCCTGACGCTCCAGCCTTATACAAAGCTGACGGCAGTATTAACTGGGAGCCATCGAAGAATAATCCTAATCTTTACACATTTGATAACCCAATAGCTTATATATACAAGAAGTATACTGAAAAAACAAATAATCTTATCAGCAATGGGCAGCTATCATACGAAATTCTGCCGGATTTGCTTTTAAAAGCAGATATGGGATATAATCGTTTAGAAAGTAATGAACTGTCAACTAGCCCCTGGGCTTCAGTTAAACCTAGTTCCAGAGCATTTATCCCAAGACGTGCTAATTTTGCAACCAATTCTGTTGAATCTTGGATTGCAGAGCCTCAATTAAATTATAACAAAGAACTCCCTTTTGGTCATATTGAAATTTTGTTAGGAAGCACCCTTCAACAAACTAACAATTATATGAATACTATTGCTGCACAAGGCTTTGCAAATGATGCTCAACTTGAAAATTTGCTTGCAGCTCCAACAGTAAGAGTAACAAATTTTTTAGAATCCACTTATAAATACAGTGCTATATTTGGAAGGATAAACTATAGATTAAAAGATAAATAT
>NZ_JAELTV010000074.1 GCF_016429005.1 Pedobacter sp. ASV19 | reverse complement strand
ACGTTCGTCGGCAGCGTCAGATGTGTATAAGAGACAGTTTATGGGCTATTGGGATGTTACCCGTAATGAAGTCAATACCATACACCCCAATAGTCAGAAAGTGATCAAAGATTTTGAAAAAGGAGAACCTCTGGAGGTTACGCTTTATGTCAATTTATTGGGCGGTGGTTTAGATCAGGGCGGCTTGCCGGAGAACCGGAAAAATTATGAGATTTCCTTTTGGGAAAGATATGTTCGTTTTAAACCGGAGATCAAATTAAAGTATGTCAATTACTACGATGTAGCAGACAACGACAGTATGTTCTTTAAAATGTATCCGAAGAAAACCATTAAAGAAGTTGCAGAAACGACAGCTAAATTAAAAAAGGTTAATCTTTCTAATTATGAAAGCCCTAAACAAATCCGAAAGGAAATTGATTTACGGCCAGAAGGCTTACGGGTGGTGATGCAACTCAAATATAAAGGACGGTCGACCTTTCTGCGTACTTATGATGATCCAGATTTCTGGCCAAATGAAATGAACGTTTCCGCTGCGTTTAAGCGGCTTCAGCAGCCCACCAGACCAAAGTTTATTTTTACCACCGGTAACCTGGAAAGGAGCGTGTATAAAACAGGCGAGCGGGAATATCACTACCAGTTAAACGACATTTCCAACCGTTTTTCAATGACAAACCTTGGCTTTGATACAGACAGTATAAATTTAGATCAACAGGAGATTCCTAAAGGAATTGCCGCATTGGTGATTGCAGATCCTAAAACTGATCTGAGTGCGGTAAAACAAGAAAAAATAAAACGCTATATCGCAGAAGGCGGTAATGCCTTAATTTTAGGTGAACCTGGAAAACAAGGCATGCTGAATCCTGTGCTTACAGAGTTTGGTTTGCAATTGAATACTGGAACCCTGATCGAATTAACGGCTAATGAAACACCTGAGATGGTGAAACCGCAATTGACAAAGGAGGGGTTAGGCCTGTCTGATCAATTTATAATGCAAAGAGCAGACGTGGCACGGGGTAAGAAAATGCCTGAGCTGGATATCCTTATGCCTGGTGTTTCTGAAGTTGCTGTGGTCAATTCTGGCACCGGATTTAAAGCTCAACCTATCCTGAAAACGAATCCTTCCCGTAATGCCTTTAATAAAATTGGTAAGGTTGTGGTTGATTCTGTTCCTCCGGTATATAATCCTTCTGGAGGAGATACGAAACAAAAAAGCTATTCGACACTATTGAGCCTGACAAGGGAGATCAAACAAAAAGAACAGCGGGTTGCGGTATCTGGGGATGCAGATTTTATGTCCAAACTGAGAAGAGGTGGAGGTTTATTTTCAGTAGCTCTTTTTAGCTGGTTAGATCACAATCGTCTACCCGTTTATATTGTTCCTAAAATGGCTACGGATGTACTGTTGACGATTTCTCTAAGGACAGCAGGGATGATTAAAATTGTGTTTGTCTGGATTCTTCCATGCGTAATAGCTTGCATGGGTGCCATTCTATTGCTTCGCCGTAAACGTAAATAACCTTGATATGAAACTTGAAACAGACGCGCAGACCCTGGAAGATCTTCGGATTTTTGGCAAGAGGGAACAGACAGGGATATTTGATCTGTATAATGATACCCATACCCGGGGCGGGGAGAAATTGTTAAGGGAAATGTTCAGGAATCCATTATCGGATATGGAATCCATTGACTACCGTCGTAATATTTTTGCTTATTTTTCAGCGCATAAACTGGAATTTCCTTTTGAAGGTTCTCTATTGGATATGGCCGAAAAATATACGGCCAGCACCAAAGATGCCGGAGCCTCGCGACAACAAATATTAAACGATAAAGATATTGAAAACGGGGTGGTCTCTATCATCCAGCTCACACAGAAACTTAAAGTATTTGTCGATATCGATGTGGTGAAAGCATCAATTCCTTTTGCCGGAGAAAGGGACGCCATCATCGCAATTCTGGAATCGGATGTTTTACAGCCTGTTTTGCGGGATAAGAGCAGTGGTAAGGTATCCTATTCTGCAATAACGGCTTTTGATGCACTTTTCAGGAGTAAAGGACAATTGAAAATTGAAGGCTTGCTCCATCTGATTTACCTATTGGATGTGTACTTGAGTATTGCCCGTGTAGCGCTGAAATATGGATTTACTTATCCCAAAGCGCATGAAAAAGGCAGCCGTATTTTGCGTGTGGAGGGATTATTTCACCCGGAACTGAAAAAACCGGTAGCCAATGATATGGTGATGGAAGGTCATTCTAGCCTGGTTTTTCTAACGGGGGCGAATATGGCGGGAAAAAGTACATTTTTAAGGTCGATAGGTACGGCAACCTTTCTTGCTCATATGGGATTTCCTGTTGCCGCCCGGGCTATGGATTTTCCCATAATGGATGGATTATATACCACCATTAATTTACCTGACGATCTGGGCATGGGGGCCAGTCATTTCTATGCGGAGGTATTGCGGGTAAAGAAGATAGCTACCGAGCTTCATAAAGGAAAAAAGCTGTTTGTCATTTTCGATGAATTGTTTCGTGGAACGAATGTTAAAGATGCGCATGAAGCAACGGTTGCTATTGCCATTGGCTTTGCCCGGAATTCGGAAAGCCGTTTTATCATTTCATCCCATATTGTAGAGGCCGCAGAGCAATTGGGGGTAGAACCTGGAATAGACTTTTTATTCCTGCCAACGCGGATGAAGGGCACTACGCCAGAATACACTTATACATTGGAGCCTGGGGTTACAGATGATCGGCATGGTATGTTAATTATACGCAGCGAAGGAATTCTGGACATATTGAAGAATGGAAAAAAGGGAAGGATTTACTGTAATGAAACCCTATAAATATTGGAAGAAATGAGCAAATTTAAGATAGACAGGCAAACTTTAGATGAGTTGAATTTGCTTGGGAAATTCAGAGCGGGTTCGGTATATCACTTATTCAATCAGGTTAGAACGCGGGGAGGGGAACAGCTGCTGGATGAAATGTTCAATAATCCTTTATCCAGCACTGGGCTGATCAATGAAAGGAGTGAAACGTTTAGGTGTTTTCAAGAACATGATTTCAGGTTTGATTACGATGTTCAGGTGATTTCTGTTTTCAGGGAATATCTGGATACCAAAACTTACGACCATAAAATACGTGTTTATTTCAGCCTGCTTTCCAGGAGTGTATTGGCTCGGTTAACCCGGGATGAACGATATAAAAAGAGTATTCAGGGTTTTCAGGCGATCATTCAGGTTTTAAAGAAAACGGCCGCGCTTGTGCCTTTGTTGTCCTGGGCTCCAGAACCTTTCCGATCGCGGGTACAGGAAATACAGGCACTTCTCGAAAGGCCTGAAATAGACCAGCTGCTGCAAATGGATATTTATTCGGAAATCGCTTTAGGTAGGCTCGTATTTTACGAACATTTGCTTAAAGGGAAGTTACTAGCGGATATGGGAAATGTTTTGTCGTTCATCTACGAACTGGACGTTTATCAGGCGGTCGGCATGGTTGCAAGAGCAAAAGGCTTGCGGTATGCTACGGCACTAGAGCCTGAAAAGAATATTTTTCGTTGTCAGAATCTGCGCCATCCTTGTATTGAAAAGGCCATTGGAAATGATTTACGATTAGAGGAAGATAGTAATGTCTTGTTCCTGACAGGTGCGAATATGGCTGGAAAATCTACCTGGATGAAATCTCTTGGTATTGGAATTTATCTGGCTCATATGGGATTCCCGGTAGCTGCGGATTCTTTTGAATTCTCTCTGAGGGAAGGGCTTTATTCGTCTATTAATGTGGCCGATAATATCAACCTGGGTTATAGTCATTTTTACGCGGAAGTGATTAGGGTAAAACAAGCGGCTGAGGCGGCGGCGAGCGGGGCAAGGTTGATGTTGATGTTTGACGAACTTTTTAAAGGAACGAATGTAAAGGATGCTTTTGATGGTACATTAGCGGTAACTGAAGGTTTTGCTGAATACACCAACTGTCTGTTTGTGGTTTCTACGCATATTATTGAAGTGGGTGAAGAGCTTAGGTCCTTTCCTAATATTCAGTTTCGGTATATGCCGACTATACTTGAGGGGGGAGTGCCGCGGTATACGTATAGGCTTAAGGAGGGTATAACTGAGGATAGACAGGGAATGATGATTATCCAAAGTGAAAAAATACTGGAACTTCTTGAACGATAAGAAATAAGGTGTGAAAATATGTTTTCTGATCTCTCTGGACCTTTCGCGAAGCGCTTCAGGTCCTGATGTTCGATCATGAAAACATATTTTCTTGGGTGCAGAGCGGTGAGGGTGCAGAGTGGATTAGATTGCTTTCAATATTCCTTTGACCCATATTTTTGCGAGTTCTTTTGATCCATCTGCATTTGGATGCAGATAAAATGTACCCTTTTTGCCTTGTTCCGGTTTGTACAAAGTGATGTGGTTCTTTTCGAAAAAATCAAAGCCAGATTTATCCCCTGCAAATACTCGTTTGGGGCTTAACTGATTATACTTTTTAACCAGGTTATCGATTTTTGGGAGGTAGTTCTTTAATCGATTTAGGCCTTCTTCTAGATAAGAAGCGTTATTCTGGGTATTAATACTATACCAAAGGGGGTATTGAATTACAAATTTTGCTTTTGGAAATTGAGTTGATAAAACATCGATTATTTTGGAAATATTTTGATCGTATTGCTCTGGAGAGATGGGTGATCCATTAGGTCCGGATATGGCACTGTCATTAGTTCCCAGCATAATAGAAAACAAAAGTGTAGCAGAGGTATCTTTGTATAGTGTATTTGCAGCTTCAACAACCTTCGGGAAATCTTTATTAGTGGTGGGTAAAAAGTCAAAGCTGGTATGTCCACTAAAGCCCAAATTTGCAATATTAACAGATGTAAATTGCTTTTTTGAGGTCAGGATTTGTTTAATTAAAATTGAGGGCGCT
Source organism: Pedobacter sp. ASV19 (assembly GCF_016429005.1). Lineage (GTDB taxonomy): Bacteria > Bacteroidota > Bacteroidia > Sphingobacteriales > Sphingobacteriaceae > Pedobacter. The sequence continues at coordinate 15,590 of NZ_JAELTV010000074.1, read as the reverse complement.
TCCAGGGATGGCTGTGGTAATGCGCTCCCTTCAGTAATGCTGTCCCCTATAAAAATAATATTCAGTTTCATCCTTTTTCCTGAAGAGAAAGAAGTTAGTAATACTACAGAAACCAGCATCAGCAATCCTTGAATAAGCTTGGCTAAGGGGGAATTTTTCATGAATCTTTTTTTGTTGAAGGTAGGAGTTTGACCTGATTTTGCAAATTTTTAAATAGTTGTTTAAACCGTGGCGGAGCAGGAGATGGAGTAAAATATGTTTTCTGAGCTCTCTGAACCTTGCGCGAAGAGCTTCAGGTTCTGAGGTTCGCTCAGGAAAACATATTTTATTGGGTGCAGACCGATTTGATGCAGACCGCTTTGTTTGCAGACTGGATTTGTTTGCAGACCGATTTGGTTTAGATAGGGTTTGTTTGCAGGCCGATTTGTTTGCAGATTGGATTGGGTGAAGAAGTTTAGAATTGTTGGGTGTGTTTTCTCTTGGTTTTGGTAACTATAATTTAACTGGAATTTGTTTTGTTGATAATAAACAAAGTTTAGTTTTGCTAAACAAATAAATAATTATAATTTTAATCCGAAACCAAATAGAATTTCTTTAGAGCATAGTATGTTTTTAGCCGATAATGCATCTCATAAGATTGCAGTGATTTAAGATGATTTATAAATGTATAGCTTTTAGTTTTAATGAAAAATTGTGATCAATTCTCTGATGCTGAGTTAATTCTCCAACTTAAACTGGGAAATGAAAATGCATTTACTGAAATTTACAACCGGTACTGGGAAATTTTATTGAATGCAGCTTACCAGCGTTTACGTTCGAGAGAAGACGCTGAGGAGGTTGTTCAGGAAGTACTTGTCAGCTTGTATTTTCGCCGTAAAGAAATAGATCCAAAATCTACTCTGGAGGCTTATCTTAAAACGGCACTTAAGTTTAAAGTGATTGATGCCTATCGTTTGCAGCAACTGCATTATAAGCATCTGGATAATTTGATTGCGGAAACAACGCTTTCTCCTGTAACTCCGGATGACCAGTTAGAGATTAAAGAATTTAAAACGCTGGTACTATCTAGCTGCAAAAAATTGCCTGAAAAATGCAGGGAAGTATTTATGATGTTTCGATTTGAAGAATTATCCCATCAGGAAATTGCTGAACGTTCGGCAATTTCGATTAGTACAGTGAAAAAACATCTTCACAAAGCGATGGTGCTGCTGAGAGAAGAATTTAAAGGCAGTACAATAAAATTGCTGATTGCTTGTCTGCTCTTTTTAACTAAATAGAATTTTTGAATATTTATATCTGATAATCAGTGGGTTGTTGTTTTTTTGATTTTATTTAATTCTAGAGTAGAACCTTTTGGGTTTTGTTTCGAATACCTTATATGAGCAATAACCAAAAGGAATTCGAGAAGCATCTGCTGGAAATCATGACCAAGTTTAAAAATGGACAAGCCACAGATGCCGAAATTGAAGAGATTAATCTTTGGTACGAGAATCAGGCTTCTAATGAGGGGTATACGGATGGGATGTCATCTGCAAAACGTGCAGAAACCAAACAGAAAATATTATTCAGGATTTATGATCGTGTACATCATACTTCAGCCCCGGTTGCTAAGATCGACATATATAAAAAAATAAAAATATTTACACTTGCAGCTTCAATATTCTTAGCCATCGGCGTAGCGCTATATTTTCAGTTTGGTCAGCAAAAGCAATATCTCAAGGATTCCGTTGCGATTCATGATGTTGTCCCCGGACAGAATAAAGCTGTTTTAATACTCGCCAATGGTAAAAAAATTAGTTTAGAGGGTTTAAGTGAGGGTCAGATTGCCAGCCAGACTGGTATCCGGATTTCTAAAACCGCCAACGGTCAATTGGTTTATGAGGCTACTGAAAGCACAGCATCTGCAGCGCTCAAACCCGAATTTAATACTATTGAAGTACCAGTGGGGGGACAGTGGCAGGTTATTCTTCCCGACCATTCCAAGGTATGGTTAAATGCTCTGTCGCGTATTACTTATCCGCTACATTTTACCGGGAATGAAAGGGATGTGAAAATTTCTGGAGAGGCCTATTTTGAGGTGGCGCACAATGCTCAGATGCCATTTAAAGTACAGGCTGGTAATCAGGTTGTTGAGGTGCTGGGGACACATTTCAATATTATGGCGTACGCCGATGAAAAACTCATCAGGACCACATTGATAGAAGGTTCCGTAAAAGTGTCGCAAGGTAAAGCAACAAAGCTGCTGGTTCCCGGCGAGCAGGCACAAGTAGGCAAAGAGGGAATTGCGGTTACAAATGAGGTAGATGTGGAAGATGTTGTGGCCTGGAAAAACGGTTATTTCAAATTTGATGAGAACCTGGAAGCCATTATGGCAAAAGTGGCCAAGTGGTATAATGTAGAAGTGGTTTATCAGTTTAAACCAGATCCCAATAGTATATACGAGGGCAAAATTTCACGTTCCAAAAATATATCCTCCCTGTTGAAAATCATAGAATTTAATGGCGATGTACATTTTAAAATAGAAGGAAGGAGGGTTATCGTGACTAAATAACTGTGGCAATCATGGTAGACCAAAAAATGGTCAAAGGTGTTAGAGCACCTCTGACCGGATGTTGAGTTTACCCATTCCGATAAGTCGGAATAAAATTTAACGAAGAATCAAATCGAAACCCAACATTCAAATTTATGAATTTAAACTTACATAACAGGTATGGAGAGAACCGCCATGCTTTTTACAAATTTCTGCTGGTGATGAAGATTACTACATTTTTTCTGATAATAACCATAATGCAGGTAAGTGCGGGTACGTTCGCACAAAAGATAACCCTCAATAAAGTAAATGCGCCCTTGTCTTCAATTATTAATGAAATCAGAGCACAGAGCAATTACGATTTCTTTTATAATAAGAAGGTCTTAAAGGAAGCTAAATCACTTAGCATTCATGTTAAGGATGCGACTCTTGAAGAGGTATTGAAAATTTGTCTCAAAGATCAATCTCTTGAATATCAGATCACGGATAAAACAGTGTTGATTAAAGAAAAGGAAAAGAAATTTGATTTATTTAATCCCTTTGGTCTGTTTTCTGAAAAAATATCAGGCAAAGTAGTGGACGAAAAAGGTTTGCCTGTGCCAGGGGCAAGTGTGCTTGAAAAAGGCACGAAGAATGTGACCCATACCGATGGAAATGGCGGGTTTGTGATTCATGTAAAGGATCATGCTGCTATTTTGGTGATTTCTTTTGTAGGCTTTCAAAACAAAGAAATAGCTGCAGGAGATGTTAAGGGTGGCCCTATTACGCTTACTGTTTCTCAGGAAAGCCTGAACGAAGTAGTGGTTACAGCTTACGGTAAAGTTAAAAAAAGCAGTCTCACCGATGCCGTGGCAACAATTAGTGGAGAGAACCTTGAAAACAGACCAATCCGGACTGTTACAGATGGATTGATCGGGCTGGCACCTGGACTAAATATTAGGATGTCAAGTGGTGCGCCTGAAATTAACCCGTCAATCAATATCCGTGGTTTTACCTCTATCAACAGCAGTGCCGCGCCGCTCATATTGGTTGATGGAGTAGAAAGACCTATTCAGGATGTTAATCCAAATGATGTGGAAAGTGTTTCGTTATTAAAGGATGGCGCATCAACAGCCATTTACGGTTCACGTGCGCCATATGGGGTAATTCTCATTACAACTAAAAGCGGGAAATCAGGTAAAGCATCGATCAGCTATTCTGCAAACACAAAAATTGGTGTTATGGTACTTGCGCCTACTCAGCCAAATTCTCCGGATTGGGCACGCTATATCAATATCGCTCAACGGAACGGACAACCCGATGGAACGGGAACAGACGGCGTAGATGCGATTACTATAGCCAGAATGCAGGCCTGGTTAAATAAAGACTGGAACAATCCTGCTTTTGACGATCTAAGAACTCAATTTGGAGATAAGGCACAATCGTATATTGAAAATGGACAGTTTCCAACCACCAATGCTGGCTTTAAGAACTGGACAAGAGAGCAGTCTTTTGCGACTACAAAGCTTTATGATACCTATTTGAACAAATATGATTTCAGTCAGCAGCATAACCTGAATTTTAGTGGTGGAAGCGACAAGATTCGTTATTTTTCGAGCTTTGGTTATAATAATACGAAAGGTCTATTTAAAGGTGATTTTAATTACAACAGGCGTTACAATTTTCAAACCAAGTTAGACTATACCGCTACAGACTGGCTGAGTTTCAGAACGGATGTCAATTATGTAAGACAGGTTAATCAAGGCCCCAATTATCTGTCCGGGGGCGATACCTATGCGAATTACAGCACCATTTTTGGCAGTATGATGCAGTACTTTGCTACGCCGCTTAAAGTACCTTCGGGCAATCAATATTCCTGGATATTGGGTGCTGCAGGTATCCTGGGCAATGGGGGATTGATCAATAATGCCAGAAATGAAATCGTATTGAACGGTGGAGCTACCTTAAAGCCTTTTAAAGATTTTGAAATCAATGCAGATTACTCGAGAAGACAAAGTTATACCGAGTATTCAAGGACAGATAAAATTGTTTATACGGAACTGCCTGACGGCACTAAAATCCAAAACAATCGTTCGGCAAATGTAAGCAGCATCACAAAAACAAATGGTGTGCAGGAGTACCAGATGGCTAAACTTAGTGCGCAATATAAGCACACGTTTGCAGAGAAGCATAATTTATTTGCTCAATTCGGAATGCAGTCTGAGGAAAATGACTATAGATCTCTAACGGGCAGCAAAACAGATCTGTTTGCCCAGGATTTGATCCCTGCGCTTAGTGCAGCGGCCAACAATCCGCAGACGAGTGATAGATTATACTCCTGGAGTACTTTGGGTTATTACGGAGTTATTACTTATGATTATATGGAGAAATATATGGTCAAGTTCGCTGGGCGAGGAGATGCGAGCTCACGCTTTGCACCAGAATCCCGCTGGAGTTTCTTCCCTTCTGTATCCGGTGCCTGGAATGCGGCCAAAGAAAATTTCTGGCCATTGAAAAATCTGATCTCAGAGTTTAAGCCCCGGGTTTCCTGGTCAACGTCTGGTGATTTGGCATCCAATGGCGCTGACAATTATTACACTTACATATCTACGCTTGCCATGTCGGTGAATAAAAACTTGCTGTTAGGTGGAGGTTATTCTAATGTGACCACGACGCCAGGTTTGGTCTCTTCAGATCTGACCTGGGCAAAACCCACTGTTCTGAATATAGGGATAGATGTTTCTGCGTTTAAGAGAAGGTTGAACCTGTCTTATGAATGGTACCAACGTACGGTAAAGGATCAGGTTGGTCCTGTTGATCCACTTCCGCAGGTTTTGGGAACTACAGCGCCGCCGAGAAACAATTCTACTTCTGAAACACGGGGATGGGAACTCTCCATTGGCTGGAATGACCAGGTTCAGGTGGCGCAGAAACCATTGAATTATTCCTTGAAATTTAATATGAGCGATTACATTGGATATGTTACGCAGTATTCTGCGAACAAATTGGGCGTAACCAGTGGCGTTTGGACCCCAGGTGAGCAATTTGGACAAAACTATGTGTATGATGTCGCAAGAATCGCTCAAAATACGGCTGATCTTAAGAAAGGAACATTACCATCAGGGTATAATTATCCGGGGTATATCATGTATAAGGATCTTAATGGTGACGGTTATATCAATTCAGGAACTGGTGGTTTTTGGTATAGCCGGGGTGACCTGGATAAGGATGGATATAGTTATCCCCGTAAATCTTATTCGATCATGCCATCAGTTTCCTGGAATAACTTTTCTTTCTCCGCAGTGCTGGAAGGTGTGCTGCAATGGCGTGTTTATAACAGTACAGAGTGGGTGTGGGGAACCAAAGCAGGTAGTGACCTTGCATATTTTTACACGCCAGCATTTGAAGAAAGTACTAAGTTGGGCTATTGGAGTCCAGACAATACCAATGCTTTTTTCCCAGCTTTTAATACAGGACGTGGATCAGCAACGGATAGATACATGTTAAATCTGGCTAACCTGAGGATCAGAAATGTTACGGTAGGTTATGATTTACCTCAATCGTGGTTAAAGAAAGTTAAAATTAAAAGAGCCAACGTGTATTTAAGTGGAGAGAACTTAGGGTTTATCTATTCGAAATCTTTTATTAAATACGATCCGGAGTTGTTAAGCAGCGGTGTGAACGGTTACCCTCCATTGCGTTACTACTCCCTTGGATTGAATATCAACTTATAAACTCATTGATCACTTTATACAATAATATAAACGAGATGAAAGCTTACATCAGTAAAACCAGTAAGGTTATATTCGCACTTTTTGTGTTGATGAACCTTGCTGCTTGTAAAAAGGATTTTTTAGACAAAAGCCCTCTAGATGCGGTAAACCCGGAGAATTTCTTTAAAAAGGCATCCGATCTTCAAATCTTTGCCAATGGATTCTATGGCCGTTTGGCCCCTCAGTACAATACACAAAATGGAACGGGTACAGTATCGGGCGGAAACAGTAATGTTGCCCTAGATGCCAATACGGATATGATGATTATACAGACAACTGTAACCAGTAGTTTGTACCGATGGAATACGGTTTCAGTTGCTGGTGCAACAAATGACAGTTGGTCTGGAGGTTATTCCAACATCAGATCAGATAACTATTTTCTGCACTATGCCAATATGAATGCAGAAAAAACAGACGCGGCCACCCACTACATTGGAGAAGGGTATTTCTTCAGGGCATGGGATTACTTCAGCATGTTGAAAACTTTCGGAGGAGTGCCCATCATCACTGAAGCGCTTGATGATAGTGACCTGTCAAAACTTTTAACACCCAGGGCATCAAGGTATGAGGTTGCTAAACAAATTATAGCAGATCTGGACCTGGCCATCGCCAAGTTAAACTGGAAAGGCGAAGGTCAGGGTGCTATTGCGGGCAGAGTTAACAAAGAAGCTGCCCTTACGCTAAAAGCAAGAGTAGCACTATACGAAGGCTCCTGGGAATATTACCATGGTAAAAAAGGCACTCCTTATGCAATGCCGGGTAAAGATGGTATGGAATTTCTGGGAATGATAGAACCAACAGTATCGCAGCTTATAAGCCGGTATGGTACAAAAATATATACCGCTGGTGGCGATAAAACGATGGCCTACAATCAACTGTTTGCCCAAAAGAATGCGTCGAATGTTGATGGTGTATTTCTTTACAAAGTATATGATGCCTCCCTGCTGACACTCAGCAACAACTTCTTTTTCAAAATCCTTGATTCTGGCCCCTCTATCACTGATCACTTGATAGATGTATATCTGAATAAAGATGGCACGCCACAAGTATCTTCCGGATCTTATGCCAATACGCTGAATCAGCTCAGCACTACTTTAGATCCGCGTTTCAGACAAACGGTGTGGACCCCAGACAGAGGTCCGTTGAATCAATTGCCGGGACGCGGTGGCGACGGCGATCCATTTAGATATCCAATTATCGCCTCTCAGGCGCCTTATACCAGTATTGGCTTTACTTCAACTGGATACAGGAATTTTAAAGGGGCAGTTTTTGCACAAGAAGCCACCAAAGGGGAAACTGATGACGTTTTGATGCGGTATGAAGAAAGCCTTTTAGCGCTGGCAGAAGCAAAGGCCATATTGGGAACAATCAACCAGGCCGATATTGACAAGACGGTAAATGTAATCAGAGCCCGCGTGGGGATGGCGCCTTTGAATATGAACGCTATTCCAGCCGGAACGTATCGGGAAGATCTTGGATTTGATCCTGGTTCAACAGCTGTTCTGAACGAAGTCAGAAGAGAGAGAACCGTAGAATTTGCTCTGGAGGGCTTTCGATTGGATGATTTGAAAAGATGGGCTGTGTATGAAAAAGTAATCAATGGCTATCAGCCAAAAGGTGCATTATTACAAGAGTTCCTTGATTATTTCAATCGCTCAGCTGGTCAGGTTGCTTTGGATAATGGCTCTGACCCAACCTTATATAGCCAGATTAGAAAAGATGGTTATGTCAAAAACGAATTCAATCTGGTTACAGGTAATAACGTTGATAAGTTTGCGAATGGAAGAATAAACCCCTGGTTTAAAATAGCTGATTTCAAAGAAGGGGGCAGAGGTCTTTATATCGATCCGGGAAGAGACTATTTAAGTTTCGTTCCATTACAGCAAATCAAGCTTTATCAAGCCAACAATGCGACGCTGAGCCAAAATCCCGGATGGAATTAATCCTATCAAATTTTATTCTTTAAATTATAAATCATGAAACATAAAAAGATATTATATGCTCTGACCTTATTTGTCCTGGTGGCATGCTCTTCTTGTATGAAACCCAGGGTAGAGTTGAATGATGGTGCTTGGGGTGATAACGCCTATATTACCGGTGCAAATTTATTTACTTTAGTAGAAGTCAAAAATCAACTGGGCTATAATGAACCTGTAACAGGCTATCAAGACGTTGGTGTAACCGTAAGTTCAAATGTTGTAGACAAAAGTAAGGCCTCTGTAACCATCGTAACCGTAAAGGGAACGGATCTGACAAAGATCGGCATTCGGTTCACGCACTCGGCAAAGAAAATAGAGCCTCTGAACGGTGCACCCGTTGCAGGTGTTATCTCTGATTTCTCGAAAGGTCCGTTTGTGTATCGGGTATATTCTGCCGATGGAACCACAAGAGACTGGACGGTTTATATTTCGGTAGCACCTTAAATTTATAAACAATGAAGGCATTCAATAGAAGGGAATTTATAAGCGGCATAATGGCCACAGGTATTGTTTTACAAATTCCTGGTAGGGTGATGGCCATGTTTCCCACCAAGGCGAAAGTAATAAAAGCCGGACTGATTACGGATCTGCACCAGGATGTGATACACAATGGTTCTGAGAGATTACAGGTTTTTTTAAGTCATGTGAAAAAGATCAAGCCTGATTTTATCATGCAAATGGGCGATTTTGCTTATCCTAATGATAAAAATAAAGCACTCATCGATGAATTTAATCAGGCGCATCCTGTTGCGCTCCATGTAATTGGTAATCACGATACGGATTCTGGACATACGAAGGAGCAATGTTTGCGTTACTGGAAGATGCCGGCTAGATATTATACTAAAGAAATAAATGGCGTATGTTTTATCATTTTAGATGGGAACGATAAAGGTTCCCCAACGCACAAAGGAGGATACCCATCTTATATTAATGATGAGCAAAAAACATGGCTGCAACAGCAACTGAAGCAAATAGATAAGCCTATTGTTATTGTTTGCCATCAGCCGCTTGCAGGTGCTCTTGCAGTAGATAATGCTGCAGAAATACAGGATATTTTAAGTGCAGCTTCAGATAAAATATTGCTGGCCATAAATGGGCATACGCATATTGATTGCCAGTTGTTTATAAAGGGTGTCAATTATGTTCACATGAATTCAGCCTCTTATTTTTGGGTTGGGGACAAATACAAACACAATAGTTATCCGGAGGAAATTCATAAAGATCATCCCTGGATATCCTACACATGTTCGTATGAGGATGCTTTGTTTACTACCTTAACTATTGATCCTTCATTGGGTATAATACATATTGATGGTAAGAAAAGCAATTGGGTAGGGCAATCGCCTGAACAGTTAAATTATGTTGATGCAACGGGTTTGTCTGCTGGTAAAGAAATTGTGCCGTTTATAAGTAAGCGGAAGATTATTATGAGATCTTAAAATGTGTTTGTGAAAATATGTTTTCTGAGCTTTCTGAACCTTCCAGGTTCTGAGGTTCGCTCATGAAAACATATTTTCTTGGGAGCAGACAGGGGTGGGTGCAAACCGCTCATTTAATAGTTGAAAATAGGTTTTCTGGATTGGGTCAAATGAATTTATTGCGTATTTCTTTATATCTGGACCTGCCAACTGGCAATTGCTCTCCATTTCTGAGTTGAACAGAATATCTTCCACCAGCTTCTATGAGCAGTTTTTCTGCTTGTTGAAGGTGAATAATATACGAACGATGGATGCGGATAAAGTCAGTGGCTGGCAGCAGCAGTTCAAGTGCGTCCAAGCTTTTATCATGTAATTCCTGCGTTCCGTTTTGCAAGTGCAATTCGCTGTATATACCTGCGCCTTTGATGTAATTCACCTTTATGGCCTCTATCATTTTGATTATGCCACCTTTTTTTACTGCTAAATATTTGAGTGGATTGTCAGGGAGATTGCTCTGGTTATTCATGCGTCCGAAGGCCTGGAACAATCGGGACTCGTCGAAAGGCTTAGGTACAAAGTCCAGTACGCCGTAGGCAAATGCAGTGATTGCTTTATCGGTATAGGCTGAAACAATAATGGTATGGAAAGGCTTGGCAACCATTGCTTCCATGATTTCAAATCCGTTTTCGCCATTGAGGTTGAGGTCGAGCAGCAAAACATCAATCGTAGATTGTTCAATGTAAGTCAGGCCTTTGGCCAGCGTGTCGCATACGTTTAACGTAAGTTGTTGCTCAAAGTAAGCCTTTGTCATCCTGGCTAACCGTTTGGCGATTCGCGCCTCATCCTCAATGATTAATACCTTCATAAGTTAATACGGATAATGCTTTTCCACCCTTTTGTAAAAGATTCTGAACTAAAATTCCATTGATTTCCATAACTTTCTTTTAAACGGGCTTCAATGTAGCGAAAACCATTACCACCACAATGCTTGCTTGTTATCCGGTTTTCGGCAAACACTTCAAAAATATATTGCTTGTATTGGTTAGTTCTGGAAAATGAAAGCAGAAACTTTATACTTCCGTCCTCTAGTGGGATACTATGTGTAATGCCGTTTTCCAGGAGTGTATGAATGATCGCTGGCGGGATGAGTTCCTCCTCTTGTATGCCTGTATTTTCCCATACATAAGTGATCTCCTTGCGAAACTGCATGACCGACAGGTGGTGCCTGCACAGCGCGATTTCTTTATTGATGGGAATAAGAACGTATCCGGCAATTTCATTCATAACATCAAATTCATGCGACAATTCCTGGATAAAGAGGACGCCCTGTGCGGGAGACTCTTCTACCCAATCGATCAGAGAGGTCAGCGTGTTGCGTAAAAAATGTGGCTGTATGTTCTTTTTTATTAATTCCAGTTGTAAACGGGAAGATAGCAGCAGTGAGGTCTGGTGAGCTTCTTCCAGTTGTTTGGCACCCTGGGTTTGAAGATAGAGAATGCAAAGCAGAATAAGTGTAAATGCAATGTATAGACCAAAGTCGTAAAACATGTATTGATTGATGACCATAGAAGCTGAAAAACCCGCAAGCACCAGTATGCTGCCCCGTTGTTTTTTAATTAGGGCATATAATAATATGAATACCGAGGCGATCCACAATGTTAGGCTATATAAATGGGCAGTGAGGTCATAATGTTCATATTCAGTTGTATAAATTAAGAGCAAAGAGAGTGTTAAAGCACCGATGAACAGTAGTTTGTGCGGAAAATTAAAGTGGATCGTAAAATACAAAGGGATCAGAACAGCGATGGCAAAAGTCAACCAGCCTACGATAATTAAGCGGGTATAGTACTGTGTATAGGGAATATCGATATAATATTTGAGGTATTCCATGGCCAGAAGGGCGAAGAATAAAAAGCAGATCACTGCAAATAACAATGTGGTTTTTTGTTTGTGTTTGCTGTTGTAGTATAAAAAAGTGTAATAGATTGCTGCGATGAGAAAGGCTCCCGCCATTAGATTGACCAGGGACAGTTCTATGAGCGGCTGGCGAAGCATCTTGAGATAACTTTTTGGTTTTGCCGTCACGTTTCGTTCACTTTCTATCAGGTGTTTTTGGGTACCTTTGATTAGGACATCATGTTTACCGGGTTTGGAAAGTTTGTCGGGAATTTGGTAATAACTTGTTTCGGTGCCGGGCACTTCTGGTTGCCCTGGAGCAGAGGGGATACCATTCTGTCCGATCCTGACCCCATCCCAATATACAACGAATGCACCAAAGCTATGTACCTGTAAACCTAAAGGTGTGTTGATTTTTTTTTCCAGCAGGATGATCTCCACGCTGGCAGTCAAAGCTGTGTCCGACCTGCTGATAACAGCGTCTGAAGCCTCGTACCGGATATCACGTTGACAGGATGTGAGGGTAACGAGCAGTAAAATGATCCACCATTTTTGCATGTCTAAAGATAGAAAATGTTGCTCTGCTTTATAGTGCAATCGAAAAGCTCATGGTGCTGTTTGCATGTTTTTTTTGGTGCGTTTTGATGGTACTTAATAGTCTTGCAGTATGAAAACCATACTGACCCTTTTTTTTCTATTCTGTATGATCACTACCAAGGCCCAGACTCTGAGCGGGGCTTTAGCTGATCACAAGACCCACCATGCCGTAGCATATGCTACAGTTAGCCTCCTTGATCCGGCAGGACAGATTATTTCCAAAACCATGACCGATGAAAAGGGCAAATTTGTCCTGAAACTCTTGAAAACCGGGAGTTTTACGCTCAATTGCGGCTTTATAGGTTATCAGGTACTGGTCCGATCTATAAGGGTTAATGAAGGCCAAAATGAATTGGGTATCCTGTCGCTTATTCCGGATGAGCGTCTGTTGAGTGAAGTAACTGTATCTGGTAGGCAAACTGCCTTGCACCTGCAATCTGATAAAAAAGTATTTGAGGTTGGAAAGGATGTGCTGTCGCAGAATGGTTCGGTCAGCGATGCGTTGAACGGTATTCCATCTGTGGCTGTCAGCCCGCAGGGTGAAGTAAGTTTACGTGGTAATACGGGGGTCACCGTATTGGTTAACGGCCGAAGGTCTGGTTTAACACAGGGAAATGCGCTGGAACAATTGCAAGCTGATCAGGTTGAACGTATTGAAGTGATTACAAGCCCTTCAGCACGTTATGATGCGTCTGGTAGTGCGGGTGTTATTAATATCGTTTTGAAGAAAAATAAAAAATCGGGTTTTAACGGGCAATTAAAAGTTGTGGGTGGTATACCTAACGATACCCGCATCAATCCCAGTCTGAACTATAAATCAGACAAGTTAAGTTTCTTTTCAACCCTGGGGATGCGTAAATCTGATTATAAGGGCATCTATACGACAGACCAACAGACTGGAGCCAATAGCATGCAGATGCGGCAGAACGAAAACCGCCATGATGATGGAAAATTGCTTTATCTGGGGGCGGATTATTTTCTCAGTGACAAGCGAACTATGACGGCTGCTTATCTTTGGAACGGGACGCATGATCATGATAAAACTGAACTGAATTATGATTACCGCAATGAGACAACGGATAGTATTTTGCGCCGGAACGGCGAATCATGGGAGCAGCGGAACTACCACCAGCTGGAATATAATTATACACAGTTGTTTTCCCACTCAAAAAAGAAATGGACGGTTGATATGCAGTACGATTGGTGGGACAGCAACAAGGACTGGCTGCTTGCTACCCGGAAAATATATCCCAAGGCATCCGATTATCCAAACCTGCGGACAAATGCCGGTAATGCCAGCCGTGACCTGTTGTTACAGTCAGATTGGGCGCAACCAATAGGAAAGGAAAACTTGCTGGAGCTGGGTATTAAAACTGAGAACAGGCATGTTAGGTATGATTTCCTTGCAGAAAAACAAACGGGCGGTGTTTATGGGATCTACAAAGGACTCAATAACGGGTTGGAATATAGTGAGCGTATACAGGGGGGCTACGCACAATTGGGGGGTAAACTGGCTAAGCTCAGTTATCTTGGCGGACTGCGTATGGAAATTACAGGTGTCACTGTATCTGGTCGCGATGAAATGTACACTGACCGAAAGAATTATACGCGTCTGTTCCCAACACTTCATTTGGACTATAATCTTACCTCCACTTCAATTCTGCAAGCACATTATAGCCGCAGGATCAACCGCCCCTCGCTTTATCAGCTATCACCCTATATGGAATTGACGGACTTGAATGCACAAAATACTGGTAATCCAAATCTAAATCCTTCTTATTCGGATGTTTATGAGTTCGGGTTCCTTTATCGGAGCAATACGCTAACCATTAATCCCTCGCTGTATGCTCAGGTTTCTGATGCATCGATAATGGATTATACTTTCCGTAATGCAGAGGAAATGTTTATTACGCTTCCCGTTAATATAGCTGGAGAAGTCCGTCAAGGTTTCGAACTGAATGTAATGTTTGCTCCTTTAAATGTACTGCAGTTCAATGCCGACCTCAATGTATATCATTTTCGGCAATCAGGTGTTTATAAGGATTTTGACTTTGGTTTTTCTGGCGGGTCTTCTTCAGGGCGGCTCAATGCACAATGGAAATTGGGGAAATTTGTGAGTGTCCAGGGGCGTTATTATTTCAATGGATCGTCAAACACAGCCCAAAGCCGCACTCGTACGATGCACTGGGCAGATTTCGGTATCAGCAAAATTCTTTTTTCCGACAAACTCTCTTTGGTAGCAGATGTTACCAATGTGTTTGATTCGCGCCGTTATCACACTACTATTGTGGGACCAGATTATGTTTTGTCTACTATGAACCGATTTAATGGTGCCCGTTACCGCTTAAGTGTAGTTTATAAATTCAAAGGGAATGCGATAGTACGTGAGGCTAAAACTGGTAATCGAAATTGATTCAGAATCAATGGTAATTTCTCGCTGAACTTTACAAACCCTGAGGCTTGATCATGAAAACATATTTTTTATTGTAATATATACTAAACTTTTGTTTAGTATTACTGTGTAATTAAAATTACCGAATAACCACAGTAAACACACATGAAACGATTATTAATTTTATTTTTTTGCCTGGCCTTTTGGGGAATTGGTAAGGCACAGTACAAGGGCAAGGTCTTCCTTGATAAAAACAAGAATAAGCTTCTTGATGCGGGGGAAAAGGGGCTTCCGGGTGTTGCCGTATCTGATGGGCAACATGTACTCAGAACGGATAACGATGGAGCTTTCAATTTGCCGGGACATTCAAAGAACCGTTTTATATTTATTACAGTTCCAGCGGGATATATGCTTTCTGATAAGCATTATATCAAAATAAATGGAACCGACATGGCCTACAACTTTGGTTTGCTGGAGGATCCGACAAGTACCGGTTCATCGGTTAAAATGTTGCAAATAACCGATACAGAAACCGATAAATATAACGACTGGATTGTTAATGTAAAGAATTATGCCAAAAAGCAGGGCATTAGTTTTATTGTTCATACTGGTGATATATGCTATGAAAAAGGGCTGAATTTTCATGCAAGCCAGGTTACTTCTGAAACACTTGGGAAACAAATCTTTTATTGCATAGGTAATC
Source organism: Pedobacter sp. ASV19 (assembly GCF_016429005.1). GTDB lineage: Bacteria > Bacteroidota > Bacteroidia > Sphingobacteriales > Sphingobacteriaceae > Pedobacter. The sequence continues at coordinate 323 of NZ_JAELTV010000074.1, read as the reverse complement.
ATGATTTGGTGAAGGGAGCGTATGGTGAAGAATTGTTTGAGAGCTTGTTTGGGCCTGTATATTATTCTTTTGATGCTGGCCCAGCACATTTTATTGTAACGCCAATGAGGTCTGGTGATTTTCAGCCTTCTTATACTGTTGATGAGTTGATTAGTTGGATGCGTAATGATCTTGCTGCTGTTGATAAGGGTAAACCTGTCATTATTTTTAACCATGATTTGCTTACCTATGGTGATCAATTCATTTTAAAGGGTAAAAATGACTCCATTGATTTAAATGAAAATAATTTAAAAGCATGGGTATACGGCTGTCTCTTATACACA
>NZ_JAELTV010000749.1 GCF_016429005.1 Pedobacter sp. ASV19 | reverse complement strand
GTCACCCATAGATCGACTAAATCAATATCTGAATAGTCCCTATACATTCGGTAATTTTAGTAAAAAAATCCAGTAATATATGATAAATTAATTATATATCAAATGAAAAGAAAGGAATATTCGCCTAAGTACCGTTGTTTCCAATCATGATACATAAATCATTTTATTGTTTGGAAACACGGTAATATCTATATTTACTTCATAAATTCAATTTATATTTTTATATGATTTTTCGTAGCCTAGCCCAGTTAAGTTTTATTTTAATTATCTTATCCGTTTCTGCATTATGCCGTGCCCAAGATAAAGATCATCAAGCAAATACGAATTATTCAAACTGTAAAAATGCTGAACAACTTGATGCATCAACCCCTCTTTTCACACGGGTTCAGTCTACGCCTGTAGATGTTCTGAAAATGTTCCATGATGCAGGTATGTCACCTGAGGAGCATCACATGACTAAGGAGGAAAGTCACTTGGTTAAATCAGCATTTGAGATGCTTCCGCCCCTGCATCAACGGGTACTAAAAGAACACCTTCGCAGTATTAGTTTTTTGGATAACATGCCCAATACGGCTTTGACTTCAATAATTGAACCAGACACACCTGTACGACATTATCATATAACTTTCAGGGCAGCGATTTTGAAACAGAACGTATCTGAATGGTTGACCGAAAAAGAGCGCACCTGCTTTGACAATAAAGATATTTCTCGCTCCGTAAAAGTAGAATGCGGAAAACTTAATGCGATTTTTTATGTGTTGCTGCATGAAGCTACTCATGTTGTTGATGGTTCACTAGGTTTATTAACAGATCTGAATACTGCTGAAAATTCAACTTACAATTCTTTCTCAAGTGACTTTCCTCCTTAGTCATGTGACTGT
>NZ_JAELTV010000748.1 GCF_016429005.1 Pedobacter sp. ASV19 | reverse complement strand
AGATGTGTATAAGAGACAGCTAACATACATTCCGGAAAGATGGTCTGCCGTAAAATTACCAACAAAGTTTAATTCACCATATTTAGGTGTAGCCTTCCATGATATTGCTCTTATATCTGTTTTTCTGAACATGCTACCGTAGGTATCTCCGGGGGTCACCATACGGATGCTATCAAAGTTTCTATAGATATAAAATGAATCGGCCTTTTGGCTCCGAATAACATTAGCTGTATCCACCCAAGTTGGATCTCCTGTTACTTTACCCATTTCGCCTCTCGGAATGTTTTCCAAACTAACAAACCGGTAGCCATCACAGCTAATTTTTTCTCGACCTGCACACGCACAAAGACATGTCAATAATGCAATTAAAACTAAATTGATAATATCTCTCATAGATTACTGGTTTTGTAAAATACCAGTTTGTTTACACTTTATGGAGCTGATAAAACCAAATTGTGGCATACCTCCGTAATAATCGTCTGGTGGTGTAAGTAAAACAATAGTAAAGCTACCATCCATAATGTATTGATTGTAAGTATTCATAGATGAAGTTACCGTAAATCCAGCTTCCAGTTCCATTCCGGCTTTAAATATGCCTGCGTCAGCAGAGGTGCTTATTTTTGCTTTTCCATTAGTACCTATAATTACAGTTCTTACCTCAGATCCTTGTGCATGAACGTTTCATGAACGTTGATTAATAGACTGTAGATAAGCAGGGTATGGACTTGGTGTATATTGACCCCAATAGCCCCCACTAGGAGACATAAACGGAGGGGCACCTATTTGGGGTTGTACTTTTGCAATACTAGGTTGTGAGCCCATCTTCAAAATGATAACATGAGGAATGGTAAACATGATTTGAT
>NZ_JAELTV010000747.1 GCF_016429005.1 Pedobacter sp. ASV19 | reverse complement strand
TAGCCTAGACAACCATTTTTCTGACACTCAAAATAATAAACACTATCGTTGATAGACAATACTTTTCCTTCAAAAGAGTAATACTTATTGGTGTTCTTTAGTTTTACCAGTTTGTTGATATCAATTTTTTGGTTTAACCGAATTTCATCATTAAGTTTCTCTCCTGGAAAATCTAATTTAAACTTTGGGAAAATACCGTCAATTGACCTCTTAATTTCATAAATTGTATCAGAGAAAACCGGCGTATAGAATATTTGTTTCCCAGACTGCGAAAGATTATAATTATAATAGTATTCATTTTTTATCTTAATCCTTTGTCTTACTTTTTGTGCAATACCATTAATTCTTCCAGGCTTCGTTCCCAAATAAATATCACTAGTATTTAACAAAGGTATATGTTTATTATAGTTGTATAGGCTTAGATAAACGAAGTTATCGGTACCAAAAAAATTGGCAAAATCGGAAAAACCGAAAAATGCTCTTTCTTCATTTAAAAAGACACCATTATCATTGAAATAATAAAGCTTTTCTTTCTTATCGTCGTAAAGTACAATCTGTTTCTTTGAGGGATAAAATGTAGCTGTAAAAAAGTGAGTAAGATCATTTGACTGGGATTTACCAAGTATATCTTTACCAGTAATTCTGTTGATAAATCTACCTTTGGAATCAAATATGAATACGCTTTCTGTAATTTTTTTATCTACAACAATAATTCGATCTTCCGAACAAAAAATCCGATCAATGTTACCGATGGCTGATTGAGGTGTTTTTTGTAATGGAATATACCGAATATTATTAATGGACTTATTAAAATCGAAATAAGATTCATCCATGGCGGGAATTTTCATTATTGTTAAGGGGGTAGCATTTTGCGGTGATGAGATCAAGGA
>NZ_JAELTV010000746.1 GCF_016429005.1 Pedobacter sp. ASV19 | reverse complement strand
AGATGTGTATAAGAGACAGGTATTCGTGTAGTTTATTGTTATTTTTGTTCTCATGAGGGCTTCGCCGTTTACTCAATTCTATAAATGTGTAGCCTAAACCTTCGTAAAATATTTCGCGTGTTTTCCTGTTACAAAGGCAAATATCTTGAAAGTATTCCTCACCTACTTTCAGCTTCTCATCCAAAATGGCTAAAAAATACACTTCAGTGATATCATACTTCCACTTATCCATCTCTCCTTTGGGGGCCTGCTCACTAATCAGCCGGGAGGTGTAAAATATTGCTCGCTTCTTAAAATTAACGGGCCTGCCGTTTTGGACTTCTATCAAAATTTTTTCGCCCTGATCTCCGGTACAAAGGAGATCAAATATCACAGATCCCTCCTCTTTGTTATTCCCATGGTGTTCGTTTTTATTGTAGGTAAGATCTACAATCCGTTTTCTCCCCTTGAAAACCTCATTTAAGAAGGCAATCAGCAAGTCCCGATTTTGGTCGACACTGAAAATTCTCTTAAAAGACAGATCAAGAAGTGGATCAACATACTTCGTATTACTCATAATTTACACTTGATTTTTTAAAAATGACTTCAAGTGTAACGATAGTTTTTCTAAATAAAAATTTTCATAAAAATCTGATAATCAATATTTTGAAAACAATTTAAAATAAAAATAGGTCGTTACAAAATATGGTATTTAGAAATCAAAATTTAATGCGCGATAATAATTTTCCCTTTCACGCCCCTCCCTGGTCTGCACCCAGGAAAATATGTTTTACTGAGGCGAACCTCAGAATCTGCAAGATTCAGAGCTGTCTCTTATACACATCTGACGCTGCCGACGAACGTTAGCCG
>NZ_JAELTV010000745.1 GCF_016429005.1 Pedobacter sp. ASV19 | reverse complement strand
CTGATCCTAAACTGGTGAATATAAGCGATTATTCCAATGCAGTCATAGAAATAAGATAGTCTGCCTCACAACTTTTTTGCAATTTCTTTGTTATTCCTTTAGCTGAACCTGAAGACACTTTGGTTTGCAGGCGGTTAATCATCTATATCTGAAAAAAAATGGAGAAGCGGATATTAATTGTAGAGAACGATCTGGAAATGGAGGACATCTTTAAAGAGATTTTCTCAGATAATGGTGAAGAGGTGTTCTTCTATGAGGAAACTGATGACATTTTGGAGTTGGTAGAGAAGCATCGCCCAACCATTGTTATCCTGGATTACAATTTGAATGGAGTTAATGGTGGAGAGCTTTGTAAACTCATTAAGGCTAGTGGAAAACATAATCATATTCCAGTGTTATTACTGTCTGCATTTCCTAAGTTTATTTACAGCAACGAAAATGTAGGCAATAATGCTTTTTTAGAGAAACCATTCGATGTTGATGAATTGAAAACCGTTGTAGAACATATAATTAATGGATCACCAAAATGATGATTTATTTAAAGCTTTTCTTCAGAAAACGCATGTTGGCTTAGTCCTTAAAAAGGAAGAATTATCATTTAGTATTTATGTAGCTGGTGATAATTATCTGAAAATAACAGGGTTGAACAGGGAAGCTCTTATTGGAAAGGATATATTTGACGTAGAAAAAGATCTGTTTCCTTCCAATATCCTGGAGGTACTGGAAAGGGTGGTGATGTATAAATCTGAAGCTGAGATCAGTCCTTTTCTCCTTACACCCACCAATCATTCCAAGAGTATATATATATCTATCCACATTTCTCCCGTAGGTGATCATAAAGGGGAAGTAGAATACCTGTTGTACACTATAAAGGATATTGATCAGGAACTCAGGT
>NZ_JAELTV010000744.1 GCF_016429005.1 Pedobacter sp. ASV19 | reverse complement strand
GGTGGAAAACCGGGGGCATGCTGCTCCAAGGCTGGACGAGATCAGGCGGCTGAAGAAGCCGCAGCTCTCTGAGGCCTTTCCGCAGCATACCCCGGTTTTCCCGGCAAAGTGCAGAGGAGGGTGCAGAGCCGGCAGGGTGCAGACAACTGCAGGAAGGATCGGTAAAGAACAATGAATAAGGTAAGAATGGCGTTCAAAGGAAGAGGACAAGGGCCTATAACCAAAACTGGACCTCCACGGATCAAAACCGCACCTCAAACGCAGCTCATTCGGGAAATGCCCATCCTGCTCCGGTTCACGGGCGTACCGGGTTTGTCTGCATCCGCCGCTTGTTATAGCCCCTGACCAAGCGCTATATAGGTTGTATATTTATTGTATACTACTATAGATGGATAGGCTATACATAAGGTTACCGAAAAAATATAAGAATTGCCCGGTTAGCACCCTCCCTAGCCAATATGCTAAGGAATTTTTAGGATACCTGCTGGAAGGCCTTAGAGATCGTGGCTGTTGCACAACATTCAACGAGCTGGATAAACACTACTTCTCCAGCTCGTTATTTTATAAGATTTTAATATACAATCTCATTGATATGATGCCAGAAGAGTTCCCTGAGACTATAAAAACAGCTGATTGCTTCACTTTTTAGACTTTTGAGTGCAGATTTAGGCGTTTTAGTATCTTTTATATCCCTACGTCTTAATAGTTTTTTCAGATTATAGGCAACAGCAGCCATAATCATAGACTTGTTGGCCAGTTGAATGCCCTTTGTATTCACTTTTTTCATGGCAGTGAAATTAACCAGTGTGCCTATTACCGGTTCAACGGTACCGGATCTTATTTTTTTCATTCTTTTTCCTTTATTGCTGTTTACCCGCTGCTGCATTTGGGCATAG
>NZ_JAELTV010000743.1 GCF_016429005.1 Pedobacter sp. ASV19 | reverse complement strand
AGATGTGTATAAGAGACAGCACTTTGTACAAAGCTTTAGATACGCAATATCAAATCCTGAACAGAATGCCGGACAGCGTTTTACTTGTGCAGAAACAGTATCTGAGAAAAGCAGGTTTAAGCCCGAAAGAATGATCTACAGACTAACTGTACTGCCATTTCTGACCTGAACGCTTGATGAGGTTCTTAATAATATCACGACGTCCAACAATGGTATTATATTTCTCTATAATATCATCCATCAACTCATAATCTTCTTTGTTGATCAATAGAACATCCTTGCTTCCCTCCTCCCTTTCAAATGCTCCATTATAATCCGTTCCTCTTGTGTATTGGCTATATTTTTTAAAAAGCACATTGGTGAGCATCTCTGCCACACTGGCCAATTTGCTATAGTAGCTCTCCCTTTCTTCCGGATCGCAGTTCAACAAGAAAGGTTCTATTCCCTCTTTAATAAAACAATTATACAGCTTCACCGAACCCCTGAGAACGGATATTCTAAAGAGAAAGTTTTCTGATTCTCTTAAAGTAGCCAGATTTGAACATTTACGGATCAACATTTCCATCATCCTCACCGTATTATTTTCTGAAAAAGTATTGTAATTGCTATATAAAATCATGGCAAGTGTCTTACTCGCTTCATCTTCAGTTTCTATACTTAAATAAAGATCGAATAATCTATCCAGTTCCACCAAGTCAGCATATGCAACTGCCTCTTCAATTTCAATCAAGATTTCTTCTTTGCCCATTTTTATAAATAAGATTATTAATGATTTTAAACCTAGGGAACCACAATACCTGTCTCTTATACACATCTGACGCTGCCGACGAACGTTAGCCGGTGTAGATATAGGTGGTGGGGGGATGATGTAAAAT
>NZ_JAELTV010000742.1 GCF_016429005.1 Pedobacter sp. ASV19 | reverse complement strand
TATCAGTTTGGCTATTACTCCTGAGTTCATATACATCTTCAAATGAAACAAGTGCAAAGGAATTTCTATAATTATAAGCTAGAATCGCTAGAACAATTGCTCCAAGAAGAAGTAAGTATCTGTAATCCAAACCAGTGTCGGAAAGACCAACAATTTTTGGTTTAAAATGACGAGGAATAAGAAAAATGATGATAAAGCCGAAAAAGAAATATAACTGAGTAGTTAATATCTCTGTTGAAGATTGATAATGATATAAAAGTGTTACCATTATAGGTATATATAATAGGAGATAAATTATACTGAATACAATTTCCACGTAGCCTCTATCTTTAGGAAACAATCTTAGTGGTAGAAGGATTAAGCAGAATGTAACAATTAAACTATTAGTTTCATATACTTCCGCTCTATAACCCATATAGCCAAAATATTTCACCAAATAAGTAACATGTACAACTTGATAAATTATGGTATAAATTACGGCTAAAAAATATTTCATAACATTAATATAACTTAACGAATATAATTCTTAATCAACTTGAGCAGAATTACCTAGGCTATAATGCCTAACTGATATAACAAATTTATAACATGCAAAAAAGCTAAATAGAATCATCAAAATTGACAGTAAGTATAAAAAGATGTAAAAATCAAGTTTGAATATAAAAGCAATTAAATAAGCAAGAATATTTACGGAAAATTGATAAATATTCATTTTGAACAAAAGCTTTTTCTGCTCGCACACAAGCGGAATATTGCTTATTGGCATGTAAAAATATTGTGCCAGCACATATAGTGATAATATTGGGGCAACATATTCAATGCCATCCCAACCTTTAAGCTTAACAAAATATCTAATGTTAAGTAGACAATAAAGCAATATAGGAAATATTACAACAGCACTAATTAATAAC
>NZ_JAELTV010000741.1 GCF_016429005.1 Pedobacter sp. ASV19 | reverse complement strand
CCTATTAGTCTTCTTAGGGGAACAGTAAAGATCTGGACAATAAAAAATGCGGTAGTTCCATGAATCGTAAAAATCAGGTGGTCCAGATAATAAATGTGATTTTTCCTGAAATTCCACATAATGAATAGTGCGAGCAAAGGCATCAGCAGGAAATACTGTTTAGGACGGTAATGTTCCAATTCTTCTTTAACAGACCAGTTGCCCGACGCAGATTTTTGATTGATGGCAATCTCCCGTTTTTTCAAGATGCGGTCAAACCAGGAGTCACGGTTATTTTCCGGTAATTTTTGCTGTCTGGACAGATAAGCTTCATAAGTACTGTCTTGCTTTATGATATGGTAACGCTGGTATTTGTTTAAAAGGTCTTCATACTCTTCTTTATCTGTTTTGGAAGTATCTATCATTGCCTTGAGCTGTTTGATCTTTTCTTCCTGCTGCTGGAAACTGAGTGATTTGAATTCCTGGGCATTTACCTTTTTCTGAAGATAGTTTGCCGTTTTGCCTACAAATGAATCTTCATCAAAACCCTCTTCCTTTAAATCTTTTGTGACGTCTGATGTGACTGCTTTAACATTTTTTACGGTTTCATGTTGCTGGTGTTTTTCCTGATCGTGTTCAAGTTTTTTGGGTACTACAATAAAATAAACAATAGAAACGAAAATATACATGCTCACCGGGTTAATATACCTGGCCCTTTTACCAGCAAGATAATCGAGCGTAACCTGTCCTGGCTCTATGAGCAGGGGTTTAAGGGTTTGAAAGAACTTATTGTCGAAATGGAAGTAATGGGCAATACTATGGCTGATGAACTGCCAGAAGTTCTCCTTGATTTCTAAATTGGCTTGCCCGCAGTTGCTGCAATAATGTTTTTCTACATGTTTCACGCAATTGAGGCAATTGTGTTCTTTTCT
>NZ_JAELTV010000740.1 GCF_016429005.1 Pedobacter sp. ASV19 | reverse complement strand
GCGTCAGAACTGTATAAGAGACAGAAAGTCTACCGATGAAAACCAGCCTTTTGCCGGTGAAAGATGAAAAATGAAACATAAGAGACAAATCCGTTTCATCCTTTGGATCCCAAAGCACTATAACATTACCATCAGGATCAAGCACATGAACAAATTTACCATAATCATATTCCACAATCTCGTCAATAACTGTCACATTATCCCTTTTTAACTCGTCAACCAATGCTACAATATTCTCCACTCTATAGTTAATCATAAACGGTTTAACTGAAGGATTAAAATAAGGAGTATCCTTCGGAAATGTACACCAGGCAGTGGCCCCTTTTTTTGACGGATCATCAAGCTCCCGCCACTCAAACGTTACTCCGTATTCACTAGTCGGCAATCCAAGGTTTTTGGTATACCATTCATTCATTGCTTTCGGATTATCGCATTTAAAAAATACACCACCAAGGCCAGTTACTTTTTTCATGTTTAAAGTTTTTACGATTAAAATTAATAATATAAAAATAGAAAAAATGTGTTCATAATACGGTGTTAAATATGATGTCTACTCAACACTAAGTAGGATAGTCAACCTTTCGCAAACCATTGTATTTAGTTAGAATTTCCTTTACTGTCTCAAGTATAAATGCGCATAGCCTTTTATTTAAAAAAAATACAATAGATATCTCAAATTAAGATTTATAACCTGTTTTGCCTAACTTGCCATCACAATCATTATGAAGACACCAGTCGCCAGAACTTACACAGAACAATTAATAACCCATTACGAATCCTATTTCGGTATATCAGGTAAACCACTAAAATTATCCAAAGGCCCAACAGACAAATTACATCAAGATTTTGTTGTTTTAGAATTCCCCCCAAACAATAAGCATCAAATGTTCTGTTACTGCACAGTAGGTATGTCTGCAG
>NZ_JAELTV010000073.1 GCF_016429005.1 Pedobacter sp. ASV19 | reverse complement strand
CCCCCCCCCCCCCCCCCCCCCCCCCCCCCCCCCCCCCCCCCCCCCCCCCCCCCCCCCCCCCCCCCCCCCCCCCCCCCCCCCCCCCCCCCCCCCCCCCCCCCCCCCCCCCCCCCCAACCCCCTTTTTTACGTTCGTCGGCAGCGTCAGATGTGTATAAGAGACAGGGTCCAGCAGATCAAAACCTGAAATATCGGGGAGGTTCAAATCCAGGATGATGCAATCGAAAGCCGTTGTTTTTAAAACATCCAGTGCTTCCTGTCCTGTAAAGGCCTGGACTACTTCTATACCTTTGCTAACCAGCTCCTCTTTAACAATCATGCTCTGCAGTTCCTGGTCTTCAATGAGCAACACAGTTTTGAAATTATACTGATCTGTATTGTTCATTAGTAGATTAAAGGCTGTATCCAACTGGTCCTTTTCAATGGGCTTTTTCAGAAAGCCAATCGCACCTTCTTTGCGCGCTTTGTCTGTTTTTTCGTCGCCGGCAGACATCATATGCACCGGGATATGTTTAGTTCTTGGGTCCGCTTTCAGCTTTTTAAGTATTGTCCATCCATCCATTACAGGTAACATGATGTCCAGCACAATAGCATCCGGTAATTCAGATAATGCCATTTCCAGTCCGGTATCGCCACTGTGGGCAAGTATGGGCTGGAAGCCTTTTTCTTTTGCATAATCTTTTAATACATCTGCAAAAACGAGATCATCTTCTACGATAAGCAGGACGTGGTCTGTTTTCTTCTGCACGGCTTTAATCTCAGGCACTTCTGCTAAGACCGGTGTGGTTTGGACTGGAGCTGTGGATGTTTGAGTTTCGCTGGTCTGGTTAGCAGATGTATATTCAGCCGGCAGGAACAAGGTAAAAGTGCTTCCGCTACCCGGGGTACTTTCAATTTGAATCTCTCCGCCCAGGATATTAGCCAGTTCCCTGCTGATGGATAAGCCCAGTCCGGTACCCCCGTATTTTCTGCTCGTAGATCCGTCCGCCTGTTGAAAGGCTTCGAAGATGAGTTTTTGTTTTTCTGCCGGGATGCCAATTCCGGTGTCACGGACCTGCATTGAAATTACATTTTGAGCTTGCTTAAGCTGTTCGGAAAAATAAGTTGTGCTCTTGGAAGGGCAGCTCAGTTCCAGTGTGATCTTACCTAGCTCAGGTGTAAATTTAAAGGCATTGGAAAGGAGGTTCTTAATGATCTGCTCTACCCGGGAAAGATCTGTAAGGAGCCTTTCAGGAAGATTATTTGCTCTGATGGTCTCAAAGTCTATTTTCTTGCTACGGGCAATTTCATTGAACAGAGATTCCATATTTTGGGTAAGCTCCTGTGGTCTTACTGGTTCAATGTTCAGGTCAATCTTACCCGACTCTATTTTAGAGAGATCCAGGATGTCATTGATCAGGGTAAGAAGGTCTGTACCTGCATTGTGGATCACACCGGCATATTTGATCTGGTCTTCGGTTAGATTTTCCGGTTTGTTTTCCTTCAGGATCCTGGCCAGGATCAAAATGCTGTTTAACGGTGTCCTTAGTTCATGGCTCATATTGGCCAGGAATTCTGATTTATATTTACTGGATACCGCAAGTTCTTCTGCTTTGAGGCTCATGGCTTCGCGTGCCTGGTTAACGGAGATATTCCTTTCTTCCAGTTGCTGTGCTTTTTCTTCCAGTTCAGCATTGGTTTGTCGTAGTTCTTCCTGCTGCACACGGAGTTCTTCTTCAGAGGCCATCAACTGGTCAGACTTATAGATCAGCTCCTCATTGGTGGTACGCAGTTCTTCCTGCTGGCTTTCCAGTTCTTCAGCCTGTTGCTGGGTTTGCTCAAATAGATTTCTGAGTTGAATCCTTGCAGCGGCACTGTTAATGGCAACCCCTATACTTTCGGTGATGGTTTCGAGAAATTTTACAGTGGTTTCATCGGGGGTATCTTTCAGCCCAATTTCGACTACTGCAATGGTTTCTTCTTCAAAGAGGATGGGAACCAGGTATATACATTGAGGAAGGGTATGGCCAAGGCCAGAGACGATTTTCATATAATCGTGAGGAATATCGGCCAGTAGTTTTTGTTTCTTTTCAAGTGCCGTCTGACCAACCAGGCCTTCTCCTAAATGATAGCTTTCGGTGATGCCTTTTTTACGGTGATAGGCATAACCACCGGCAAGAGATAAATTTTTCTTCTTCTCATCGGTTAAAAAGAGGGCGCCTACAGGTGCTTGAAGGTAATTGCAAATCTGGGTGATGATATTGGTAGAGAGTTCCTCCATTTCCTGTTCGCCACGCATGGATTCATTAATTGCCGTTGCCCCTAAAAGGAGCCAGTTCTTCTGCTCATTTTCAATAGAAAGCTGTTCCAGCTGTGTATTGTTTTTCCGGATCTGGTCTTCTGTTTCCTTTTGCTGATCAAATGTTCTTTTGATATAAGTAAACAGAAACATGATCAGACAGAAGATTATCAAGGCACTTCCAATAACAATGGCGATGGTTTTGGTTTTGCTCTGTACTGTGGCATCGATCCTTTTTTTGAGTAGAGCCCTTTCTTCAAGAATCATTTTGGCACCTAACCTGGTCAGGTTTTCTCTTCTCATTTTGGCCTTTTCGCTCAAATAGAGTTTATAAGCAGTTTCCTTGCCTTCAGACTGATCGGCCTGAAGGATCTCTTTCATGGTGCTCATCCTTTGCTGAGCAAATAATTCCAGCGAATCCACACGTTGCGACTGGAGTGGGTTGTCAATAACCATACCCTTCAGGTCATGGAGGCTACTTTCCGCTTTGCCCAGATTATCTGTGTAGGTACGCATGTACATTTGATCCTCGGTGAGGATATAACCCTTCAGCGCATTTTCGGCAGAAGTCATTTGCAGATCGATCTTTTGGGTGAGCAACATGACTTCATAAGTGTGGTTTTCCCAGTTAGAGTCCTTATCAAAAGATTCAATACTTAAATAAGATGTAACTGCAGAAAAGAGGACAAATAGCAGGGAAACAGCAAATCCCGTAAGTACCTGTTGTTTAAATGATAACTTGATCATATCTGTTGAAATGTGGCTTTTTATATAATGTCAGGAAACTTGCTTCCAGAAATTATGCAATATTACTTAATAATGGATGGAGAACTGTTAATTTAATAAATATTATCAGTGAAAAATTATTTATTTTCGCCGATAATATTCATTAAATACCTTCTATGATCACAGTCTACGGCATTCCCAATTGTAATACAGTAAAAAAAGCAACCACCTGGTTAAAAGAAGGTGGTTTTGATTTTGATTTTCATGATTTTAAAAAAAAGGGGATCACTGCAGAAAAATTGAATGAATGGTGCGACATTTTTGGCTGGGAGAAAATTCTGAATAAAAAGGGAACGACCTGGAAGAAATTGATCCCGGAAGAACAGGAAGTGGCAAAGGACCAGGCCGGTGCTGTCCAAATTCTGTTAAAGCATACGAGTGCCATCAAGCGTCCGGTGATAGAAAAGGACGGAAAAGCCATTCTTTTGAGTTTCAATGAAGATCAATATAGAGCCCTTTTAAAATAGTGGAATCCTTTTGTTGTTATTTTTTGTTAAATAAGCATGCAGGTACTAAAACTGTATTAAATTTGGCCATGGTTAAAAGACTGATAATTGTGCTTGTATTGCTGTTGCCCATTAAATTAATGGCACAGGGAAATGTAAATGGAACCGTTTATGATTTCGATAATAAGACTTTTCCATTACAGCAGGTGGCCGTTAGAAATTTGAATACTAAACAGGTGGCGGTAACCAAGGCTTCTGGACAATTTACTATTGCTGCCAGTAAAGGAGACCTTATTGAGTTTTCTCTGGTGGGTTACCATACAGACACCCTGTTTTTAACAGACTTAAATCCCAAAACCATATTTTTGCCGGTAAACTCTAAGAATCTGAAAGAAGTAAGTATTGTTAGTGCAAAGCTTTCTCCTTATCTGGACCTGAGGAAAAATCAGGAGAATGCGAAGGAGGTTACACGGGTTTCTACAGATGGTTTAGAAGGTAAAAAGAACGGTGACCGCGCAGGAGGGGTAATCTTATCACTGGGCTACGGGAAGTATAAAAGAGAACAGGCTAAATTGCGGGCACTTGAAGAGCGGGATGTTTACGAAACAGAAATCAATAACAACTTTAACGAGCAAACGGTGAGTGATCTGGTTAAGTTGAAAGGCCAGGAACTGAAAGATTTCATTTCTATGTTCAGGCCCTCTGTTCCATTGATTAAAGGAGAGCGTCCGTTTAATTATTCCTTTTACATTGCACAGGCTTATCACCGGTGGTTGAAAATGACTCCCGAGGAAAGAAGACCGGTACCTATCCAGAAACTGAAGCAAAACTAACGTTACATTGCAGAAGCATCAAATGGATTTAATACATTTACGTCTGTCAACCGTAAACTAAAATTGATTCATGAACTGGAAGTCTTCAAAATCCCGTTGGATTTTAATTCTGCTCTGTGCCTTAAGTTTAAATAGTACAGCACAACAAAACAATACAACAGATGGTAACTACGATGCTCATGCTGCATTTGGGCCATTATTCTATACCCAGAATGGAAATGAATACCGTTCTGCAAGTGGTTACCCGGGACCAAAATACTGGCAGAATCGTGCCGACTACAATATAGCGGCCACGCTGGATGATGTTAAAAATACCGTTACTGGTACAGTAGTCATTACCTATAAAAACAACAGCCCCGATAAGCTGCCTTACCTTTGGCTGCAGCTGGACCAGAACTTATTTTCAGAAAAGTCGAGGGGCGCTGCACTTATCCCTCCCGGAAGCCGTTATGGCGCAAGGGGAGAAAAGGTAGATGGTGGCTATCGTCTGAAAGACCCCATAGTTTCTCAAAAAGGTAAGGCCGTTAAATTCACCTCCATTATCGAAGATACAAGAATGCAGATCCGCCTTGAAGAGCCTTTGGCAGCAGGAGAGGTGATCAGTATTAAGATAGATTATTCTTTTGTGATCCCGGCCAATGGGTCTGACCGGATGGGCCATCTGGAAACCAAAAACGGAGAAATTTATACAATTGCGCAATGGTTTCCGAGAATGTGTGTTTATGACGATGTACTGGGCTGGAATACCCTGCCTTACTGGGGGGCATCTGAATTCTATTGTGAATATGGTGATGTAGATTTTACCGTGAATGCACCGGCAAGTCATCTTGTGATGGGTTCTGGTGAATTGTTGAATCCCCAGGAAGTGTTTACTGCGCAGCAGCTGAGCCGCTGGAATGCGGCAAAGTCGAGTGATCAAAAGGTCAGTATCCGCTCGGAAGCGGAAGTGACGGACCCGAAGTCTCGTCCGGCTAAGGACAGATTGACCTGGAAGTTTAAAATGAACAACACCAGAGATGTGGCCTGGGCTTCTTCAAAAGCATTTGTACTGGATGCTGCCAGGATCAATTTACCAAGTGGTAAAAAGGCGCTGGCCGTATCGGCGCAACCTGTAGAGAGTAACGGTAATGACAGTTATGGGCGAGGTGTGGAGTATGTGAAAGGTGCTATTGAACATTATTCTCAAAAATGGTTTGAGTATCCTTACCCAATGGCGGTAAATATTGCATCAAATGTTAGTGGTATGGAATATCCCGGTATTGTTTTTTGTGGGTGGAAGGCAAAAACTTCTGAAACCTGGGGCGTGATAGATCATGAATTTGGTCATACCTGGTTCCCTATGATCGTAGGAAGTAATGAACGTAAGTATGGTTGGATGGATGAGGGTTTCAATACTTTTATCAATGGCTTATCCAATGATGCTTTTAATAATGGAGAGTACAAAAATGCGCCAGTGGATATGCATGCGAATGCCAGGTTCATGGGAAGCCCAGGTGTGGAGTCTATTATGTTGAGCCCTGATGGAATGAAAGAAAGAAATATTGGCTTGAACTTATACTATAAACCTTCCTGGGGCTTGAAAATACTGAGAGAACAGGTGCTTGGTCCAGATCGTTTCGACTATGCCTTTCAGAATTATATTAAGCACTGGGCATTTAAACATCCTACACCTTTTGATTTTTTTCGCTCTATGGATAATGGTGCCGGTGAAGATCTGTCCTGGTTTTGGAGAGGTTGGTTTCTGGAGAGCTGGAAGATGGATCAGGCGATTACAAGTGTAGCGCCAGCAAAGAAAAATGGGGTTGCGGATGGTTATAATATTGTGGTGGCGAATTTGGAAAAAATGCCGATGCCGGTTATTTTACAGATCACGACAGCTAGTGGAAAGAAAGATATTGTTAAACTTCCTGTAGATGTATGGATGAGGAACAGCAGCTGGATTGTGCATTATCCGACGACTGAAGAAGTAGTGTCTGTAGTGTTGGATCCGGATAAGGTATTGCCGGATGTTAATTCGGACAACAACAGCTGGAGTAAATAGTTTTGCTGTGGCAGGGTTTCCCTAAGCGTGGCTGCTGCCGGCACCTTCGAGTTCAAAGATCTCGAGATCGAAATATCTTGCAGAAGCTAACAGATGATCGAAAATGTCGGCCATGATGTATTCGTAATCTGCCCACTTGGTGGTGCTGGTAAAGGCGTAGATTTCTATAGGTAGTCCGGTTGCCGTTGGGGCCAGATGTCTGACCATCATGGTCATCCGTTTATGTGTTCCCGAATGGTTGCTGATGTAGTTGTCTATGTATTTTCGGTAAAGCCCGGCATTGGTCAGATTTCGGCCATTGATCAGCAGGCTTTTGTCTGCACCAATACGTTCATTGTTCTTGTCGATATCTTTTTTCCGGTGGTCAATATAGGCACTAAGAGTCTGGATTCTTTTAAATGCTTCTGCCTCTTCATCGGTGATGAAACGTATGGTGGACTGTTTGATGTAGATGGCCCGTTTGATCCTTCTTCCTCCGGTTTCCTGCATCCCGCGCCAGTTTTGGAAGGAGTCTGAGATCAGGGAATAAGTAGGAATAGTGGTGATGGTCTTGTCAAAATTCTGAACTTTTACGGTGGTGAGGTTGATTTCTATAACATCACCATCGGCTCCATATTTGGTCATGGTGATCCAGTCTCCGATGCGGACAATATCATTTGCGCTGACCTGTATACTAGCTACAAAGCCCATGATGGTGTCTTTGAACATGAGCAGCAAGACGGCTGAAATGGCACCCATTGCCGAGAAAAAAGCAACTGGGGATTTTCCGGTGAGGTTAGAGAACATCAATACAGCCCCGAACAGGAACAGAAATATGCGGATGACCTGGAGGTAGCTTTCTATCGGTTTTTCCCGGAATGCTGGTTTTTTCCTCAGGGAATCTGCGCCAGAGCGCAGCAGTGACATGATCATCCAGATGATGATGATGACCATATAAATGTCGGTGAGTTGGTTTAAGGGCGAAATCAGCGCAGGGAAATGTATGAAGACAGCTGGAATGGCATTTTTAACCAGGATCAGCGGAACACTCAGGGCAAGAAAATGTGGAAATCGGTTTTCCAGTAAATGGTGGAAGAAATCAATCCGGGAGCGTTTGGCAATACGGATAAGGGCAATTCTCAGCAAACGTCTCACGAGGTACTGCAGGAGATAGACCAGCAGTACCAGTAAGGCTAAAAGTGCGAACAGGTTAATGTATACAGCCAGACTTTCCTGTATGCCCCATTTCAAAAGGAGCTGATAAGTGTACTGGCTGATGTGGTTGAGACTGTCGTAGTTTTCTGCTGCTTTCATTTAATATGGGCTAAATTAAGTAGAGGCAACAGATTACAAAAAATATTTTAAAATACAGAATTATTTAAAAAAGCTTGCGATCAGTTTCTCTGGATCGATTGTCGGTGCCGGTGGGTCTAGACGGATCAGCCATCCTTTTTGTTTGAGTAGGGCGATGTCTACTTTGGCCACAGACAGGTCTTTGCCCTTCAGGTGCTGGTGATAGATCAATGGGGCTTTTGGGGCTATATTGGCAGGGGTATGGTACAGGATTTCCAGTTGAAATTTTGGCCATAGTTGTATGTCACCCATATTAGCGGAAAAGATGCGGACGGCTTTATGTGGTGGAATAACACCTGCAAATTCCCCTTTAAAATGTTGGTTTTTCTCTGTGGTGAAACTCAACAGGAGCTGATAAGAACTTTCATTGACCAAATGGAAATGGGCAACGGCCTGACTGTGCTGGTCGCTTACCAACCCAAGGTAAATACCTTCATCTATAAAGGCTGCTTCCGGAACGGTCGTTTCTGTCCTGTTTTTAACTATACCGCTTTCATCAGGAATATCCCCATGTACAAGTGTTACTTTTGAAGCCATTACGGGTATCTCAAAGTCATTGCTGTCTGTTACGCCGATCATGTCTTTATCAATGATGCGGGTGATATACCCTTCTATATTTTCGTCTACAAAACGAACAAAATCACCTAATTTTAATTGCATAATTCAAACTTAGATAAAATTGAATGAAATCTACCTCATTCTTCCTAATTTTGCAGCATGGCAAATGGAGAAGAACAGGCAAATAATCCCCTGCACGGGAAAACACTGGAGTTTATTTTAAAACAACTGGTTTGGCACTATGGCTGGGAGGAACTCGGTCAGCTGATCCGTATTGCTTGTTTCAATAACAATCCGACAATGAATTCCAGCCTTCGATTTTTGCGTAAAACGGATTGGGCGCGCAAAAAGGTAGAGCGTCTTTACCTGAACACTTTTCATTAGTGTATAACTGTTGATTCATTAGAACGTAAAAATTGTTAAATCGGTGTCTTGATTCCGATTGATGCCTATTAAATCCCTGAATTTATGCTTAACTTTAAGCATGATCAACAGATTTACCCTTTTTTTATCCTTTGCCCTGCTGAGCCTGGGTGTTCAGGGCCAGCAGCTGAAAGGAACAGTATCGGACCGGAATTCAAGATATCCGCTGGAACAGGTACAGGTTTTTAACAGAAATACAGGGCATAGCACCGTCACGGATGCGAAAGGAAGGTTTAAGATCAACGCTGTGGCCAATCAGGTCATTATATTTTTTCAGCCGGGGTATTTGCCGGATACACTTTTTCTGGTAAACATGAGTCCTGTAAAAAGGTATTTGACCGCAGATCGTAAAACTTTGAATACGGTAGAGATCAAAGCGAAAACATTTAACCCGGAGATTGAATATGCAGATGTTTACCGTAAAGCGGACCCTACCCGGCTTGAAGTGAACAAGCCTTTTGGATTTTCGCCTTCTGCGTACTTTGGCAAGGAAGGGAAAGAGGCCCGGAAGTTGAAACGAAAACTGGAAAAGGAGAAAACGGAACGGAAGATTGATGCCCGGTTTAACAATGCGGCTGTAACGGCACTTACTCCTCTTAAGGGAGCAGATCTGGATGCTTTCATGACGCGTTACCGCCCTACACTGGAGGCGCTGAGTAAAATGGATCAGGAAGATCTCAAGTTTTACATCATGAATTCTTACAAGGAATTTAAGGACTTGCCTCCGGAAAAAAGAGCAATGCCAGATTTACATGAATAACATAACAGATTTTATGGGCTAAATTATGTCGGAAAACCCTTGTACGCTGCTTCAAGGCTAACGATATGAGGAAGGTGGAATTATGTCCGAAAATTCTGTACAGCTGCTTCAAGGCTAACGATATCAGGCGGCTGAAAAAGCCGCAGATCTGTGAGGCCTTTCTGCAGCATACGGGAATTTTCCTTAGCAAATTGCATAGGGAGGGAGGAGACCAGGCATGGTGCGGTTTTTTTATCAGTTTTGGTTTGTGTCTGGTTGAGCATTGATGTCATAGTGCTTAGTGGTAAATAAAAATTAAACAACGAATATATATGGAAAAAATAAGGGTTAAACAGGTAGTTTATCCCTGCTCTGTCCCTGTTTGGTCCCTGGTTAATCCCTGTTTGATCCCTGTTTATAATGTGTCAATTAATAATTTGGACCAGACGTCCTATTGAGGATATATACAATAAGTCAGATTAGGCTCGAAATCCAGAAAAAAAGAAGGTGTAAGGGAGAAGGCCTTTTAAGGTTTGCGGGCTTTTTCTGCCCGCCTAAGCTTAAGCAGCCTTTGAGCTTACCCTTCTTTTTTTAAACTGAGCATCCTGCTACTTTCGCGCTTATCCTTCTTTCCAACTGATCACCTTCAAACCTCCTAATTAAATCCATTGATTTCTAAATTTGCAGTTCAGCGCCCCTTTTCGCTGAAAGAAGTAAATCCGTTGTGCAGAAGAACAACCGCGTTAAAATTATCCCCGGAGGAAAAATCAGATTTTATTCGCTAACGACTTGATTTATAAATTGTATTGTCTTACCTTTGCAGTCCCTTAGTGAGGGGTAAAGTTTTTAAACATTAATAGAAAACAACAAAAGAACAATGCCAACCATTCAACAATTAGTTAGAAAAGGTAGAGTAGCACTGGAGTTCAAGAGTAAGTCTCCGGCGTTGGACAGCTGTCCACAGCGAAGAGGTGTATGTACACGTGTGTACACCACTACCCCTAAAAAACCAAACTCAGCAATGCGTAAAGTTGCCCGTGTACGTTTAACCAATGGTAAAGAGGTGAATGCCTATATCCCTGGTGAAGGTCACAACTTACAGGAGCACTCTATCGTATTGATCCGTGGTGGTCGTGTTAAAGATTTACCGGGAGTACGTTACCACATCATCCGTGGAGCATTAGATACTTCAGGAGTAGCTGGTCGTAACCAACGTCGTTCTAAATACGGAACAAAACGTCCTAAGCCAGGACAAGTAGCTGCGGCACCAACAAAAGGTAAAAAGAAATAATTAGGAGGACAAAAAAATGAGAAAATCAAAACCAAAAAAGAGAATCATTCTTCCTGATCCGAAATTTAACGATGTTCAGGTGACCCGTTTCGTTAACAACATGATGTTTGACGGAAAAAAATCTATCGCTTATTCTATTTTTTATGATGCTGTTGAATTGGCAGAGAAAAAATCCGGTGAGAATGGATTAGAAGTATGGAAACGTGCTTTAACAAATGTAATGCCTGCTGTAGAGGTTAAATCTCGTCGTGTGGGTGGTGCAAACTTCCAGGTACCTACAGAGGTAAGACCTGACCGTAAAATTGCTTTAGGCATGAAATGGTTAATTTCTTACGCTCGTAAACGTGGAGAAAAAACAATGAAAGAAAAATTAGCAGGTGAAATCGTTTCAGCAGCTAAAGGTGAAGGTGCAGCAGTTAAGAAAAAAGAAGATACGCATAAAATGGCTGAAGCCAACAAAGCGTTCTCTCATTTCCGTTTCTAATCCAAGTAGAATCATAAAATGTCAAGAGATTTAAAATACACAAGAAACATTGGGATTGCAGCTCACATTGATGCGGGTAAAACCACAACAACAGAGCGTATCCTTTATTATGCTGGTGTTAGTCACAAAATTGGTGAGGTGCACGAAGGTGCTGCAACAATGGACTGGATGGCACAAGAGCAGGAACGTGGTATCACGATCACTTCTGCTGCAACAACTGTAGGTTGGAAATACAGAGGGCAAAACTACCATATCAACATTATTGATACACCGGGACACGTGGATTTTACCGTAGAGGTAAACCGTTCGTTACGTGTATTGGATGGTTTGGTATTCTTGTTTTCAGCAGTTGACGGTGTTGAGCCTCAATCTGAAACCAACTGGCGTTTAGCCAACAACTACAATGTTGCCCGTATTGGTTTTGTAAATAAAATGGACCGTTCCGGAGCAGATTTCTTAAAAGTTGTTAAACAGGTTAAAGACATGCTGGGAAGCAATGCAGTTCCTCTGCAATTGCCTATTGGTGCTGAAGACAGCTTTAAAGGTGTAGTTGATTTGATCAACAACCGTGGTATCGTTTGGAATGAGCATGATAAAGGAATGACCTTTACTGAAGTACCAATTCCTGAAGATATGCTGGATGAGGTTGCTGAGTGGAGAGAGAAATTGCTGGAATCAGTAGCGGAATATGATGAGACTTTGATGGAGAAATTCTTCGAAGCCCCTGAAACCATTACTGAGCGTGAAGTTTTAGACGCTTTGCGTCAGGCTGTATTGGATGCTAAAATTGTACCTATGGTTTGTGGTTCATCTTTCAAAAACAAAGGTGTACAAACTATGCTTGATTATGTGATGGAGTTATTGCCTTCACCTATGGATCAAGAAGGTGTAACGGGTATCAATCCAAATACTGGTGAGGAAGTATTACGTAAACCTGATGAAAAAGAGCCTTTTGCAGCTTTAGCATTTAAAATTGCAACAGATCCTTTCGTAGGTCGTTTGTGCTTTATCCGTGTATATTCAGGTAATCTTGAAGCAGGTTCTTATGTGTACAATGCACGTTCTGAGAACAAAGAGCGTATTTCCCGTATCTTCCAAATGCATGCCAACAAGCAAAACCCAATTCCTAATGTAGGTGCTGGTGATATTGCTGCGGTGGTAGGATTTAAAGATATCAAAACTGGTGATACGCTTTGCGATGAGAAAAACCCGATTATTCTGGAATCCATGAACTTCCCTGAGCCGGTTATCGGTTTAGCTATTGAGCCTAAAACTCAGGCTGACGTAGATAAATTGGGTATGGCTTTAGGTAAACTGGCTGAAGAAGATCCAACTTTCAGGGTTCAGACTGATGAGGAAACTGGTCAGACTGTAATCTCTGGTATGGGTGAGCTTCACTTAGATATTTTGATTGACCGTTTAAGACGTGAATTCAAAGTAGAAGTTAACCAGGGAGCTCCTCAGGTTGCTTATAAAGAGGCAATTACCGGTACAACTCAACACCGTGAAACCTATAAGAAACAAACAGGTGGTCGTGGTAAATTCGCGGATATTCAGGTTATTATTTCTCCTATTGATGCAGATTACGAAAAAGGCGGATTGCAGTTCGTAAACGAAATCGTGGGTGGATCTATTCCTCGTGAGTTTATCCCTTCTGTAGAAAAAGGTTTTGCTGCTGCCATGTCTAATGGTGTAGTTGCAGGTTACCCGCTTCCTGATATGAAAGTCCGTTTGATTGATGGTTCATTCCACGCGGTCGATTCAGATGCTTTATCTTTCGAGATTGCTGCCCGTTCAGCATTCCGTGAGGCATTGCCTAAATGTAAACCGGTATTAATGGAGCCGATCATGAAAATTGAGGTGCTTACACCAGAAGAAAACATGGGTGATGTTATGGGAGACTTAAACCGTCGTCGTGGCCAGCTGCAAGGTATGGATACACGTAATGGTTCTCAGGTAATTAAAGCCCTGGTTCCACTTTCAGAAATGTTTGGTTATGTAACTCAGTTACGTACAATTACTTCTGGTCGTGCAACTTCTACAATGGAGTTCGATCACTACGAGCCAGCGCCTAAAAACGTTCAGGACGAGGTGATTGCGAAATCAAAAGGAAAAGTTAAATCTTCAGATTAATAAATAACACCGGCAGCCTGTTATTAATAGCTCTAACAGGCCGCCTTAATTAAATAAATAAGATGAGCCAAAGAATCAGGATCAAATTAAAATCTTACGATTACAACCTGGTAGATAAATCTGCTGAGAAAATCGTAAAAACTGTTAAACCTACGGGTGCAGTGGTTAGCGGACCAATTCCGTTGCCTACAGAAAAGAAAATCTTTACAGTTTTGCGTTCACCGCACGTGAACAAAAAAGCTCGTGAGCAGTTTCAATTGTGTGCATACAAACGTTTGTTAGATATTTATAGCTCTAACTCTAAGACAGTTGATGCTTTGATGAAACTTGAATTACCTAGCGGTGTTGAAGTAGAAATCAAAGTTTAATGACGATACTTAATTGAACAAAAAGGCCCCTGCATTTGCAGGGGCCTTTTTGTTTGGCGGAATGCAGGCATAACGGGCCGTATATAGCATTGCTGACGGCTAGCTCTTATTAGCGCTCCCGGCTTTTATAATCTTCAAATTTATTGCGTTCGTCCTGTAATTCCCGGGCTAATTTTTTCTCTTTATCATTGGCTTTTACTTTATAGGCCTGGTATTCATCAGCTATTTCCTGGTATAGGGTAGACCTGTATTTGGCTTCATGAATGTGTTTAGCCGAACGGATCACCACAAAAGCGAGCGCAAGTGCAAGTACAATGATCAGTGTCCATACAAGGCTGTTATAAGTCGATTTGGTGAAGGGAATGCCAAGAAAGCTAATCTCGTTAAGTTTTGCGTTAGAGCTCGCCAGAGAGCTTTCTTTGCCTTCGATCTGGGTCTTTAGCTCTGTGATGGTTTTTTGCTGCTCGTTAATTTTGGCTTTGGACGCATGGAGTTGTTTTCTTTCTGTATTTATCGTGTCTTTTACATTTTTCCAGAGACCAGACAGTCTGGCCGGATTGATTAATTTAGCACCATAGAGTGTTTTTGATTTTGACAGCATAAACTGGTACTGACCGGAAAGCGAGGGGTCTGTTTTTGTAGTGTCTTGAGCAAAAGTGTTTTGCGTGATCAGCAGTAAACAGATTGCTGCGAATAAAGGAAGTATACATCTTTTCATAATATAGGATTGGTTTGCTTAATTTAACATAAATATTTTAATTTTATTGTGTTTTAATTGTAGATGGTATATTTGTCGGGATGTCGGTACTACTATTTACAGTTATTGTTTTAGCCGGAGCTTTTCTGGCTGGCCTGGTAGGTTCTTTAACTGGTTTGGGCGGGGGTGTAATCATAATTCCGTTGTTAACCCTGGCTTTAGGTGTAGATATTCATTATGCTATCGGTGCCTCTATCGTGTCTGTAATTGCAACCTCTTCCGGTTCTGCGGCAGCTTATGTAAAGGAGGGGATCACCAATATCAGGATAGGGATGTTCCTGGAGATTGCCACAACCATAAGTGCCATTTTTGGCGCGGTAATTACGGTGTTTATTAACCCAAGTTATATTGCTGTGATCTTTGGACTGATACTGCTTTTTTCTGCAGCTATGATGCTAAAGAAAAAGGTAGATCATTCTGATACAGATACTTCTGGCAGAATTGCTAATTTTTTTAAATTGAACGGCAGCTATCCTACGGAAACAGGGGAAAAGAAATATGGGGTACATAATGTGATTGGTGGTTTTGTGATGATGTTTTTCGCGGGTATCATTTCTGGTTTACTTGGGATTGGTTCCGGAGCGCTAAAAGTGGTTGCTATGGATAATATCATGAGGATTCCGTTTAAGGTATCTACAACAACCAGTAACTTTATGATGGGGGTTACAGCTGCTGCCAGTGCTGTAGTTTATCTGCACAGGGGGCAAATAGACCCTGGTATAGCGATGCCTGTAACCGTAGGAGTTTTGTCGGGTGCAACCATGGGTTCTAAGATCCTGGTTAAGGCAAAGACCGATAAATTGAAGGTAATATTTGCTGTGGTGGTGGTTTTTCTGGCCCTGCAGATGATCTATAATGGCTTATCCGGTAAATTATGAAAAAGTCGAAACACTATTTTGCTGATAAGGATGTACAGGTGATATTGGGTACCTTGCTTAGAGTGGGGGTTATTTTATCCATGTCTGTGGTATTATTGGGTGGAATAATTTATCTTCTGCACCATGGAAAAGGCTTGGTTGATTACAAGATATTCGACTCGTCAAAGAACCAGTATGCTTCTATTCTGGCTATTTTTGAAGGAATAAAACGTATGGATAGTCAGGCAGTTATACAATTTGGAGTGCTTTTGTTGATTTTTACGCCTATAACAAGAGTTGTTTTCTCTATCTTTAGCTTTCTGATAGAACGGGATTATATGTATGTGCTGATCGGTGTATTTGTACTTTGTGTCATTCTGTTCAGTTTAAGCAATAGGCTGGTTGGGTAGATTTTTACCCTGGGTTATTTCATGCTTAAAAAAATAATTGCAGTTATTTGAAAAAATAATTAGCTAACTATTTGAAAATTAAGATTTCTTTCCTATTTTTGCCGTCCCTTAACGGGGATGTATATCCACCTTGAACGAAGCCCTACTGCTTCGATGGGTGTTAAATTAAAAATAGAAAATGTCAGGTATTATTGGAAAAAAAGTAGGAATGACCAGCATTTTCGACGCCGATGGTAAGAATATACCATGTACGGTGATCGAAGCTGGACCTTGTGTAGTTACACAGGTAAAGACCGAAGAGAAAGACGGTTACGTTTCAGTTCAATTGGGTTTCGACGAAGCCAAAGAAAAAAACACAACCAAGCCTCTTAAAGGCCACTTTGCGAAAGCAAGCACTACCCCAAAACGTAAACTGGTTGAATTTGAGCCGTTTGAAGAATCACTTAACTTAGGTGATACTGTAACGGTTAACATCTTTAACGAAGGTGATTTTGTGGATGTTGTTGGTACCTCTAAAGGTAAAGGTTTTCAAGGTGTTGTTAAACGCCACGGATTTGGTGGTGTTGGTGGTCAGACCCACGGTCAGCACAACAGGATGCGTGCACCAGGTTCATTAGGTGCGGCTTCATATCCAGCTCGTGTATTTAAAGGTATGCGTATGGCGGGAAGAATGGGTGGTGACAGAGTAAAAATTCAAAACTTACAGGTTTTGAAAGTTTATGCTGATCAAAACCTTGTGGTAGTTAGTGGTTCAATACCAGGAGCTAAAGGATCTTACGTAATCTTAGACAAGTAAGCAAGATGGAAGTTAAAGTATTAAACATTTCAGGAAAAGAGACAGGTGCCAAGGTGCAACTTCCTGAGTCGGTATTCGGTATTACGCCTGTTGATCACGCAATTTATTTAGATGTGAAGTTGTATTTAGCTAACCAACGTCAGGGAACGCATAAATCAAAACAACGTAATGAAATTGCAGGTTCAACCCGCAAATTATACAAACAAAAAGGTACTGGTGGTGCTCGCGCCGGAAGTATTAAATCTCCATTGTTCAATGGTGGTGGTCGTGTATTTGGTCCTCAGCCACGCGATTATAGTTTTAAACTGAACAAAAAGTTAAAAGTTCTTGCCCGTAAATCGGCTTTAACTTACAAAGCACAAGACAACAATATCGTAGTTTTGGAAGACTTTGCTTTTGATTCAATCAAAACTAAAAACTACATCAATTTAGTTAGCGCATTAAACTTGACTAACGAAAAGACTTTGTTGGTTTTACCTTCGCAAAATAACAATATCTATTTATCAAGCAGAAACATTCAGAAAGCGAAAGTAATCACTGCAGATCAGTTAAATACATATGATGTATTGAATTGCGGTAAGCTTTTGTTAACTGCGGATTCTCTTAAAACATTGGAGGAGGCATTTGCCAAGTAATATGGAACTTTTAAAGAAACCAGTATTAACAGAAAAAGCTTCTGCATTAACAGAAAAGTCTAACCGCTTTACTTTTAAAGTAGACAACAAAGCAAATAAATTGCAGATTAAAGCAGCTATAGAAAAAATGTACGGAGTGAACATCTTAGCCATTAACACAATGGTTGTAGTTGGTAAACTGAAGTCCAGAAATACTAAAGGTGGTTTAGTTTCAGGCCGTAGCCCAAAATACAAGAAAGCTATCGTAACCCTGAAAGCAGGAGAGACAATTGATTATTACGCGAATTTATAATAAGAATTGAATAATTTATAACTATGGGCTTAAGAAAATTTAAACCAGTTACTCCGGGTACCCGCTTTAGAGTTGGCGCCAGTTTTACGGAGATTACAGCAACCAAGCCCGAAAAATCATTGGTTGTATCTTCTAAAAAGTCGGGAGGACGTAACAATACAGGAAAGATGACTATGCGCTACATGGGTGGTGGTCACAAAAAATCTTACCGTTTAATTGACTTTAAACGTGAGAAATTTGATATTCCTGCAACAGTAGCTACTGTTGAATACGATCCAAACCGTACTGCACGCATCGCATTATTACATTATGCAGATGGTGAGAAGCGTTATATTATTGCACCTGAAGGGTTGCAAGTAGGACAAACAGTAGTTTCGGGAGAAACAGCTACTCCAGAGGTAGGTAATACTTTAACATTATCAAGAATTCCTTTGGGATCTATTGTACACAACGTGGAGATTAATCCAGGTCGTGGTGCGCAGTTAGCACGTAGCGCTGGTGCTTATGCACAATTGGCAGCTCGTGATGGTAAATATGCTACATTGAAAATGCCTTCAGGTGAAGTAAGATCAATCTTAGTTACTTGTTTAGCTACAATCGGAGCTGTTTCCAACTCAGATCATGCAAATGAAGTATTGGGTAAAGCGGGACGTAGCCGTTGGTTAGGTCGTCGCCCTAGAACTCGTCCGGTTGCGATGAACCCTGTGGATCACCCAATGGGTGGTGGTGAGGGTCGCTCATCCGGAGGTCAGCCTCGGTCAAGAAACGGTGTTTACTCTAAAGGATTTAAAACCCGTACACTTAAAAAATACTCAAATCGTTTCATCATAGAGAAAAGGAAGAAATAATGGCTCGTTCGATTAAAAAAGGACCTTATATTGACCATAACGTAGAGAAGAAAGTAGTCTCTATGAATGATTCAGGCAAGAAGTCTGTAATTAAAACTTGGTCTCGCAGATCAATGATCTCACCAGATTTTGTGGGTCATACATTTGCAGTACACAACGGTAATAAATTTATACCGGTATACGTAACAGAAAACATGGTTGGTCATAAACTGGGAGAGTTTGCTCCAACCAGAACATTTAGGGGTCACTCTGAAAAGAAAAAATAATTAAGAGATGGAAGCAGTAGCGAAATTAAACAATTGTCCAACCTCACCACGTAAAATGCGTTTGGTTGTAGATCTTATCAGAGGTGAGCGTGTAGAGAAAGCATTACATATTTTAAAATTCACCAATAAAGATGCAGCAGTAAGAGTTGAGAAACTGTTATTATCTGCCATCAAAAACTGGGAAAATAAAAATGAAGGTTCTCGCCCTGAAGAAAGCCAGCTATACGTGAAAACGATTATGGTTGGTGGTGGCCGCCAGTTGAAAAGATTGAGACCGGCACCTCAAGGACGTGGTTACAGAATACGTAAACGTTCAAACCACGTAACTTTGATAGTAGATAGTAAAAACGTTGAAACTCAAAACTAATTAACAGAAATGGGACAAAAAGCACATCCAATAGGTAACAGGTTAGGAATCATCAAAGGTTGGGATTCTAACTGGTTCGGAGGCAACAACTATGCTGATAAATTAGTTGAGGACGAGAAAATAAGAAAATACCTTTCTGCCCGTATTGCAAAAGGCGGTGTAGCAAAAGTAGTTATTGAGCGTACTTTGAAACGTATCACTGTAACCATTCACACTGCCCGTCCGGGTATCGTGATCGGTAAAGCAGGTCAGGAAGTTGACAAGATCAAAGAAGAGTTGAAAAAATTGACTAAAAAGGAAATTCAAATCAACATTTTTGAGATCAAACGTCCTGAGTTAGATGCTCAGTTGGTAGCTGAAGGCGTTGCAAAACAGTTAGAGGCAAGGATCTCTTTCCGTAGAGCAATGAAATCTACTATCGCATCTACTATGCGTATGGGAGCTGAAGGTATCAAAATCATGACATCAGGTCGTTTAGGTGGTGCAGAGATGGCACGTAGCGAGCAGTATAAAGAAGGAAGAATTCCTTTGCATACTTTCCGCGCAGACATCGACTATGCACTGGCTGAAGCTTTGACTACTTATGGTAAAATAGGTGTTAAAGTTTGGATCTGCAAAGGTGAGGTTTACGGTAAACGTGATCTTTCTCCTAACATCGGTTCTACAAGCAATGCGCCTGGTAAAGGTGGCAGACCTGAAGGTGGTAACTTTGGTGGCAGAGACAGAGACAACCGTGGCGGTGGCGACAGAAGAAGCGACAAAGGTCGTGGCGGAAGAGGTCCAGGTCAAGGTGGTCAGGGTAGAGACAACAGAGGCGGAAATACTCAGAACAGAGGACCCCGCAAATAATTAGTTAACAGATCGTTTTACGATAATATTAAAATACAATGTTACAGCCAAAAAGAACGAAGTTCAGAAAGATGCAAAAAGGCAGAATGAAAGGTTTAGCAACTCGTGGTGCTGAATTATCATTCGGGTCTTTCGGGATCAAATCTTTAGAGTCGACCTGGATTACCAGTCGTCAGATAGAGGCAGCCCGTATTGCGGTAACTCGTTTCATGAAACGTGAAGGCCAGGTGTGGATTAGAATTTTCCCGGACAAACCGGTAACTAAGAAACCAGCTGAAGTACGTATGGGTAAAGGTAAGGGTGCACCTGAATATTGGGTAGCCGTTGTCAGACCTGGAAGGATTATTTTTGAAGCTGAAGGCGTACCTTTAGAAGTTGCTAAAGAAGCAATGCGTTTAGCTGCTCAGAAATTACCAATACAAACAAAATTTGTAGTACGTAGAGATTACGTAGAGGCATAATTGGTTATGGGTTGAATGTTGTAAGTAACTTGTTATTATAACCGCTAGACCCATAACATAAAAATTAATAAAATGAAAAACTCAGAAATCACAGGGCTTTCACAAGAAGAACTAGTAGCCAGGATCGCGGAAGAGAAAGAAAACTTAGTTAAGTTAAAATTTGCGCACACAATTTCGGCTATTGAAAATCCTTCCCGCATTAGAAAGGTAAGAAGAGATGTTGCCCGATTAAATACTGAAGTGACTAAGCGTAAAGCTCAGTCTGCTACTGAAACTAAATAACTTTAGAGTCGAAATGGAAAGACAATTAAGAAAAACAAGAACCGGGTTGGTGGCTGTCTCTTATACACATCTCCGAGCCCACGAGACAGGCAGCTCTATCGCGTATGCCGTCTTCTGCTGGAAAAGGGGGGGGGGGGGGGGGGGGGGGGGGGGGGGGGGGGGGGGGGGGGGGGGGGGGGGGGGGGGGGGGGGGGGGGGGGGGGGGGGGGGGGGGGGGGGGGGGGGGGG
>NZ_JAELTV010000739.1 GCF_016429005.1 Pedobacter sp. ASV19 | reverse complement strand
AGATGTGTATAAGAGACAGGTTAAATACCATTGGTTAGAATTAAACATCAATTTATCACTCCAGGAAATTCGCATAAAAGTCTGGAATCTCACTATTACGGATTGCCGTAATTGTTTTCTCTTTCTGATATTCAAGTCTAATAATCTCGGCACCAATTTCTTCCCTATTAATGACCAGCATACAATAAGTCGCTAAACGTCCAACTTCTTTTGATCTTCCGACCGAACCACAGTTTACCAGTACCAAATCTGACGAAGCATTTTCTTCAGCATTAATTTTCCGAATGTAAGGTAAATGGGTATGTCCCATCACCAGAACCTCGCTTTGTTCAGTCTGTAGCATCTGCTTTAAGTCCGCGGTATCGTGATCCTCATAGATATATTCTTCATTACTCCTTACACTGCCATGAACGAGCAAAAGATTTTGTGTGTGTTTTTTCCCAAAGTTCAATTTTAGCTGACGGGGTAAGCTGGACAGGTAATCTTTATTCGTCTGGGTTAGTATTTCCTTGGTATGATGAATTGCCAGAATTCTTGCTGCCGTTTCTTCTTCATTATGTTTAGCCAGGGGAACAATCTCCAAATTAAAAGCAATCCTTTCATCATGATTCCCCATCAGACAGGGTATCTTGTCTTTTCTGATTCGCTCGATTACCTCATTATTCCAGGGGGCAAAATCAACCAAATCTCCCAAACAATAGATCTGATCCGCACCCCTCCTTGCTATATCCTCAACTACCGCTTCCAGAGCGGGCAAATTTCCATGTACATCACTAAAAATCGCTATTTTAATCATTTCACAGTTCTCCTTCGGGTTACAGTTTCGGATACAATTACTATAAGCAAGGCAATAG
>NZ_JAELTV010000738.1 GCF_016429005.1 Pedobacter sp. ASV19 | reverse complement strand
GAAGAACCACCTGCTTTACTTATCGGTACTCCCGGAAGAATTGCTTACCACCTGAGACACGAGAATTTTGATGAATCAGGTATTGCGACCCTGGTTCTTGATGAATTTGATAAAGCACTGGAGTTTGGTTTTCAGGAAGATATGTCTTATATCATTGGGAAATTACTGTCGCTGAATCAGAGGTTCTTGACTTCTGCAACGGCGATGGAGGAGATTCCTGAGTTTACGGGGGTAAGAAATCCGGTAGAGATCAATTATTTGAAAGATCAGAAGTCTGCGCCGGATCTGAAGTTGATGAAGGTCTATGCACAGGCCGAGGACAAGTTGAATACCTTGTTTGATTTGATTTGCAAGGTTGGGGACAAAACTACCCTTATTTTCTGTAACCATAGAGAAACAGTAGACCGGATCAGCGATCTGCTGATTGACAAAGATCTTGCTCATGATATTTTTCATGGAGGGATGGAGCAGGATGAGCGGGAAAGAGCCTTACTGAAATTCAGGAATGGCAGTATCAAAATTCTGATCACAACAGATCTTGCTTCCAGGGGATTAGATATTCCGGAGGTAGAATGCATTATTCATTACCAGCTTCCTTATACCGCAGATGCATTTGTGCATCGTAATGGCCGTACGGCGAGGATGAATGCTAAAGGAACAGCCTATCTTATGTTAACTGATGAGGAGAAGTATCCCTTTTTGAGTGAGGATCTTGAAACGGAAGAACTGGACGGTGACTACGGACTTCCTTCTGACAGCCAATGGCAAACCCTGTATATCGCTGCGGGGAAAAAAGATAAAGTAAATAAGATTGATATAGTAGGCTTATTGCTTAAAAAGGGCGGATTGCAAAAGGAAGATGTCGGACTGATTGAAGTAAAGGATCAGAGCTCCTATGTTGCCGTAAAACGGAGTATGGT
>NZ_JAELTV010000737.1 GCF_016429005.1 Pedobacter sp. ASV19 | reverse complement strand
CCCCCCCCCCCCCCCCCCCCCCCCCCCCCCCCCCCCCCCCCCCCCCCCCTCTCAATCACCCGCCCACCCCCCACATCTACACCGGCTAACGTTCGTCGGCAGCGTCAGATGTGTATAAGAGACCCGCACTCGACATGGTGAGGTCAGGAAAGGAAATTGAGACTGCAGTATTGGCAAAGGCTATGCGTCTGGTGTTTGATGACCGCGTTTTTGTTGTTCATAACAAAACGGTTGTTTTTGAACATTAGAGGGGCGTTTGATTTTCATTGAATTGTAACTCTTTTATTCTTTTATTGCTATTTAAGCAGATTAGACGCATATTTAGTAAAGAATTAGCCATTATACTATGTTAGGAGAATTAATAGAAAAGGAATCAATAGAGGTAAGTGAGATTATACCAGCAGAACAAAATCACACAGAAGAATTAAGGGATAAACTAAACGGAGCACAGCGACTTGGGAACGAGTTTAAGTCAAAAGCAGAAATTACATTTAACACTAAAGATGGTCCGAAAACTGTAAACACAACAGTTTGGTCGGTAACAGAGAAATATATTCAGCTCAAAAATGGAATTCATATTCCTTTAACGAGCCTGATTGATATAGATTTTTAAAATGATTTATAAAATTAAAGGGCGTCGGTTAGATTGCCCTTTAATTTTATAAGTCTATTACGCATTTTTCATTTTTTCCAATGCATCTAATATGCCATCAGCTCCCGGATTGATGCCATCAGGAGACAAGTAACTCCATTGAATGATCGAATGCTCGTCTATTACAAATAAAGCCCTGTGGCTGTCTCTTATACACATCTGACGCTGCCGACGACCGTTAGCCGGTGTAGGTCGCGGGGGGCGGGGGGGCGGTGAAGAAGGGGGGGGGGGGGGGGGGGGGGGGGGGGGGGGGGGGGGGGGGGGGGGGGGGGGG
>NZ_JAELTV010000736.1 GCF_016429005.1 Pedobacter sp. ASV19 | reverse complement strand
ATGTTAATGCAGGTTTACTAACCTATCCAACCTTAATGGCTGCAGACATTCTGATTCACAGAGCCACTAAAGTTCCGGTTGGAAAAGATCAGGAACAACACCTTGAAATGACACGTACTTTCGGAAACCGTTTCAATAGATTATACAATACTGATTTATTCCCTGAATCATTCGCTTTCACCTACTCAGAAAATCTAGTTAAGATCCCAGGTCTTGATGGAAAAGGAAAAATGAGTAAATCAAATGGAGAGAATACCTGCATTTATCTATCAGACAGCCCTGAAGATATCCGTAAAAAAGTTTCACGTGCTGTAACCGACGGTGGTCCGACAGAAGAAAACCAGCAGAAGCCAGAAGCCATCCAGAATCTTTTTGACCTGATGAAAATTGTATCCAGTGCGGATACCCTTAGTCATTTCGAAGACCAGTATAATAAAATGGCCATCCGATATGGCGATTTCAAAAAACAACTGGCCGAAGATATGATCATTACAAACACTCCAATCCGTGAAAAGATTGAAGAAATTTCGAAAGACACACTATACTTGAGACAGGTAGCTAAGCATGGAGCTTTAAAAGCTAGAGAAAGCGCGCAGAAAACCATTAAGGAAGTAAGGCAGCTGATTGGCTTTAAACCTTTTTAACTCAACAACAATACCCAGAACGAAATAAATCTTACTACTTCAAAAAAACATATATGCATATAGCAATAGTTGGAAATATTGGTGCCGGCAAAACAACTCTAACTGGTCTATTGGCTAAAAATTACGGGTGGGAGGCTTTGTACGAGGCAGTAGATAACAATCCCTATCTTGAAGATTTTTACAGCGACATGAAACGCTGGAGCTTTAACCTTCAAATCTATTTTCTCAACAGCCGTTTCCAGCAGCTTGCAGAAATTGAAACCAATCAAAGAAATGTGATCCAGGAC
>NZ_JAELTV010000735.1 GCF_016429005.1 Pedobacter sp. ASV19 | reverse complement strand
GTTGATTCGCTGTTCAGGTTTCTCACTAAATAGATACAAACAGACCAGAAAAAACCATTCCAAAGGTTTCATTAGCAAATAAGTTAAGTTTGACATTCGCTCGTTATTGATCTTTTTGGATAAATTATAGCCATAAGTGTCATAATTGCGACGAATAATCCGGTGCAATCCCGGAGAAAAATCCTGAACCATTTCTTCAAAAGCATTTGCAATCAGTAACTGTCGGTTTACAACAATGGTTCTTCCAGCCCTGACACCCAGCCTGATGGGTTTTACAATTTTTGGATTTCCTGAAACCGCAACCGTACATAGGTAATGTCCTCTGTGACCAAGAACCGGCGGATGGGTATGCTGCGAAAATCTCCACGTGGTTGTTTCTGTAAAAACCTTGACCAGAGAATCTGGATCCTGGCCTAATAACATGAGCAAAACTGTTGTAGCCAGTAATACAGGAATAATAAGGATCACTGCCCAAAAAGGTAGATTACTTTGTTGAGCCAGAAAAAGATTTAATCTGTTTAGAAATTTATTGGTGTACGTACGATCATTTGCAGTAGCCATATCTGTTTTAACAACCTGTACAATCAGCAAGGCGGAAATAAAGATTCCCAAAACCGGTGTAAATACAAATAGATAGACATGATCTGCGTGGTTATAAATCCCAAGGCTACTTGTATCATGTTCAGAGATCTGAAATAAAATTAATATATTGAAAACTATACCTGTAATGATAAAACCCAGGCAGAGCACCATTGCTAATGGTGGTAATTTATTTCCTTTGAGCCATATGAGTAACAAAGCCGTGTGAAATGCCACAAAATAAAAAAGCAATGTGAGGATATGTTTTCCTCCGAATGGAATATAACATGCGCCATCTACAGGGTCAATTGCCGTTAAATAATCAGCTTGGTGAATCATAAAACCAATGCAC
>NZ_JAELTV010000734.1 GCF_016429005.1 Pedobacter sp. ASV19 | reverse complement strand
GTCATTATCCGGAACAATTGCTTAAGCTGGCAGAAGAAACACATTTTGGTACGGAGTTCCTTTCCTATAAAATGGCTGTAAAAACAGTGAAAAATATAGACGAAGCCCTTGATCACAATAGCGACCACTTCACTCCTGAGGTACAAGCCAAGTTTCCTGATGAGTATAAAGCCAATGTTCTGATGGAGCAGGTATAAGGGATAAGAGATATAGCCTAAAAATAAGAATGGTTTCCAGCTTAGAAATGTTATCCGGTTATAAACGAACAGGTAAAACAATAAAAAAGATACCAGGCATACATAGAAAAAATGAACAGAAGGATAAACCACCATTGCCGTCAGAAAGCAGGCACCAATCAACAGATGCTCCCGCCAGTCTCCCTGCCCAAACTTTAATTTGTAAAACAAGATCCCGGCCATAAAGAACATCCCATATTGCAGGTTTAAAATATACGCGCCCAGAGGAAGGCCATAAAATGCGTTAAATGTCATCAACGAAAGCCAGACCACCGCCAATGTCCTGGTGTAGGGTAAAACCTTTAGAAGATACAGGCTGCCGAGCATCAGATAAAAGAACAATTCCGGAATCAGTGACCAATAAACGCCGTCAATATTTGGGATATTAAAAGCACCTTGAACCATGGTCAAATTCCACAATAATATAGAAAAGCCTTGCGGTTCCAGGAGCGGATCACCAGCAAGTGCGATAACCACAAAGGTGATCAATACACAAACCCAATAGGTTGGGTATAGCCTCGAAAATCTTTTAAATGCAAAGGATTCCAGTGTTGTACCTGTTTGCAGAGACATAAAGATCACAAATCCGCTAATCATAAAGAACAATTCAACGCCGTACTGGCCGTAGTCCCAATCGTAAACACTGGAATAGCGATGGCCAAAGTTGAGCCTGAATTTAGTTGTATAATGGAACAGAACTACAT
>NZ_JAELTV010000733.1 GCF_016429005.1 Pedobacter sp. ASV19 | reverse complement strand
ACACCGGCTAACGTTCGTCGGCAGCGTCAGATGTGTATAAGAGACAGCTGTAATAGTAAATAGGCATATCATCCAGGATAGTGCAGTCTACATTTTTATTCTGTGGAAAGTTAAAGGAGATCTTCTCAAAATACTTTTGCAGTATTTGATGTCTGCTGTCGTCCTCATTAATAATTCCACTAATGTAAACCGGTATTTCCTCCCTTGCGATGTCCAGCTGTGTTAAAATCAAGAGTAAGTAATAGTTAAACTCTTCTGCATTTTCAATTTCATAACTGTTCTTGAAAACCAGTTTAGAGCTGGCCACATAAATGACCGTAAAGGAACGGGCAGTGAAATCCAGAAACAAACCATTGCTAAGACCGGCAGCAAGGGCCAGCACAGGAGTGGTGAGTTCAAATTTAACCGGGTTTTCAAATGT
Source organism: Pedobacter sp. ASV19 (assembly GCF_016429005.1). GTDB lineage: Bacteria > Bacteroidota > Bacteroidia > Sphingobacteriales > Sphingobacteriaceae > Pedobacter. The sequence goes on along the minus strand of NZ_JAELTV010000733.1, from coordinate 520 downwards.
ACTGTTCAGACTGTCCTCAAATTCGGGTTGAAAGCCAAATACAGAAGTGAAGTTAAAATCTTTGTTCTCTTGTATATAGACTTGTTTAGGCTGATTTTTGCTGAAAAAATTAAGGTAAGAAGGAATGTCTTTTTGCTGGTATAGTTCTGATGGAACGGCAATAGAACTGTCTGTAGCAACCGAAATTTTTACCGTTTTGAAAGAATGTTGCAGATAGGGGTCGTTCTTTAAATTACTGTGTAAGGTCTGCGAAATATTAGGGCATTCCTGCTGGTCAAAGATGGCTTTGAGGTGCTGGCTCTCCTGATTTATAATTGCATAAGAAAAGCTGTCGTTTGTAATTTTTATCAGCAAATTACAATCCGGTGCCGTATTGGGATCAAATTGAGGATCCAATAGCAGAAGGCTGTTTTTAATATTCATCTTAACCTGTCTCTTATACACATCTGACGCTGCCGACGAACGTTGGCCGGTGTGGGGGTGGGGGGGGGGGGGGTGGGGGGGGGGGGGGGGGGGGGGG
>NZ_JAELTV010000732.1 GCF_016429005.1 Pedobacter sp. ASV19 | reverse complement strand
CCACCTCTCCCCCGCTCCCCTCACCCCATATCCCCTCCCCCCCCCTACACCCCCCACTTCACCTAACACACACCCCCCCCAGGTAAAAGAAAAACCGGCACGCCACTTAATCTTTTAGTTCAGAAGCCAATCTTTTTAACTTATTCAGCTCTTCCAGATTGGTTTTAAAACCATACCACTGCTTCTTGTTTAGATAGCCCATTCTTTTGGCAGCCAAATAAACCACAGCAACCATAACCAGAGGCAGGAATACCTGGGCCAAGCTATACCAAACATCCTCATGTTCCAGTTTTCTGGGCAAAAAGGTCAAAGGGATCAGGATACTGCTGGAAACAAAAACAAGCACCACCAGGGAGAATAAAAACCGTTGAGGTTTACGGTAAGCTTTAATGACCTCATCCAGGTACATCTGCGGACTTTGCAAATAAAGATCGGCACGCTTCAGTCCGGCACGGGCGTATAGTAATAAAACGAGCACCACAATAAAACAAGCCAGCATGAGTAAAAGTGGTATGAACTGCAGGGAATAGGTATAATCGAAAGCATTGCCCAATATAAGCGCAACAAAACAGAGCGCATAAAATCCGGCCATAGAAATCCCGTAAATATAACTTTTCTGTATCCTGGACACCACAGAGCCAGATTTTTCCCTCACCATACCAGCAATCGCTTCCTCTTCAATATCGGCCGTAGTTTTTACCCGGTCGCTATAAGCATTCCATGCTCCTTTCAGTTCATCTAAGTTCATTTTCTGCAGTTTTAATGATGCCTTCCAACTTTATTTTTATCCGGTTAATTTTCACGCCGGCATTCGTTTTGGTGATTCCCATAATTTCCCCGATCTCCTGGTAACTTTTTTCTTCTAGATAAAGTAGGATAACCGCTTTTTCAATCTGACTGAGCTGTTCAATAGCTTGCTTTAACAAACCCATATGTTCATGACCG
>NZ_JAELTV010000731.1 GCF_016429005.1 Pedobacter sp. ASV19 | reverse complement strand
CCCCCCCCCCCCCCCCCCCCCCCCCCCCCCCCCCCCCCCCCTTTTCAAGCAGAAGACGGCATACGCGATAGAGCTGCCTGTCTCGTGGGCTCGGAGATGTGTATAAGAGACAGGTACCTAACTGAAAAATAAATCATGAAAGTAACGCGAATCTACATGGTTACCCCCAAAAGTAACCCATCTATTAATTCTATTCTTGGGATATATGACAGCTATGAAAAGGCAGAGGCTTTTGCCCGTAGCTTTAAGGATGAGCAAGAGTTTGAAATCTTTGAGTCGATACTTCATCAGGACTTAAACTCTGTTCCTTTGTTTTTATTTCTTTAATCGTACTCTAAAATGACGCCTGTCTCTGATGAAGCTTTTAACCGGTTGATCCGCATTATGGAAATGTTTCTCCCCCTAACCGCTGGTTTCAAGAAAGCATTGAGAGGACTGTTATACGAAGCAACCTATTTGGCGGGTGAAAAGATCTTGTATTATCGGGAATTCAGAAAAATGTATGGTTTCTGCTGGATGGAGCAATCCGGGAAGTCAGATGGGATCGAAATGCAACAAGAGATTATAATGCATGGTTCTATCTTTCTGAAAACTTTATTTATGTTGTGCCTGGATTTTTTGGACAATTCGCTTCTGAAAGTATACTTGAGGTTTTGGACGATTGCAGGACCATTTATATAAGCTATGAACATAGAACAAGAGCAAGTCCATCTCTTTCCTGCAAAGGTAGAGAATGGGCATTTAACTCCTGAACTTGCACTTTTTGAAAATTTCCTAGGTTTTCTGTTGCAAGATTCGAAATCAAGTACCAATATAACTTTCAGATAAGTAGTTGATTACTTACTGTTTTTGCTGCTGATATAATTAGTTTTATCAAAAACGCAAATTCATAGGTAGGCATTAAAAATATTACAAAGTGCTTTTAATGATAATATGGATTCTATGGTAAGGAC
>NZ_JAELTV010000730.1 GCF_016429005.1 Pedobacter sp. ASV19 | reverse complement strand
GAGTTAAGCTTTAATTTAAACGAGCAAATAGCATTCCATAATGAGTAAAAAAAAACAACATGACAAGAAACAGATGATTTTGCAGATTTAATCATCTTATCTTAAGGATTATATAACTTTCATCTGCTGAATCCGAACTGCATTTAATATGGCAAGAAGTGCAACGCCTACATCTGCAATCACTGCCTCCCATAAAGTAGCCACCCCACCCGCGCCAAGAATTAAAACCACAATTTTAACTCCCATAGCCAATGCAATATTTTGCCACACCACATTCCTGGTGAGCTTACCAATTTTAATAGCAGTTACAATTTTCCTGGGCTGATCGTTTTGAATCACAATATCTGCTGTCTCAATCGTTGCATCACTTCCCAAACCTCCCATAGCAATCCCTGCATCAGCGAGGGCAATTACAGGTGCATCATTCACCCCATCTCCTACAAAAGCAATACGTCTGTTCAGATTTTTTAGTTCTTCTAACTTTTCTACTTTATTCTCCGGCAGTAAAGTACCAAAGGCTTTGTCAATTCCAAGAAGTTTAGCTACTTTATCCACTACGCTCTGCTTATCGCCGCTCAACATTACAGTTTCTATATTCATTTGATGCAATTCGCTAATCGCCTGCTGCGCATCTTCTTTAATCTCATCGGCAATAGTAAAATAACCTGCATACTTGTTTTCAACCGCAACCATAACCATCGTATCCTGTTCCTGTTCAGCAATTCTATCGTATTGTATGCCTAATTTTTTAAATAAAGCTGTATTTCCGGCAATAACTTCCCTCCCCTCAATATTTCCTTTTAAGCCATGTCCTGCAATTTCTTCAACAGATTCTATTCTTGTTCCATTAATGGCACGGCCTGAATATTGGGTAATGGCAATGGCAATCGGGTGAGTAGATTTACTTTCCAGCGCAGCTGTAAGTTTAACCAAATCCTTCTCTTCAAAATTGC
>NZ_JAELTV010000072.1 GCF_016429005.1 Pedobacter sp. ASV19 | reverse complement strand
CCCCCCCCCCCCCCCCCCCCCCCCCCCCCCCCCCCCCCCCCCCCCCCCCCCATTTTAGATGTGTATAAGAGACAGGTTAACAATTACCGAAAGATTTTTTTTAGATAAGAAAAGAGCTATTACCCGACTCTTCCGTCATCTCGACGATAGGGGAGATCTGTTCTATGCGCTTACAGATTTCTCGTCGCTTCGCTTCCCTCAAGATCACGGGGTGATAGGCCTGAAAGGGGTGATGAAACTGAGTTTCCCTTGATATGACGGGAGTGATAGAAATGCTGGAGTGACAGTGAATAATCGAAGCGCTAGGTGCAATTCCAAACATAGCAAAATAGCTCTTTACACATTAAATATCGGATAAGATTAAAGCTTCCGGTCAAGAAACTTTATATCCTCATTGAATATAAATGTACATGTAAATAAAAATATCATATAAACTATATAAATATTTGACTAAATGGCATTTTGATTTTTATTAAATCTAAATTACTTTGTTGAAAAGTCCATAAGTTTTACAGTTTTGCCCCCGTTTTTATCCGATAGAACGTATACTATCACGCTATCCAATGAAGGTATATCCTCCCGTCATGTCGAGGAAACATCGACCTGCAATCATGTCGAGCGAAGTATGTACCTCTTCGTCATGTCGAGGGAAGCGCAGCGACGAGAGATATGTAAGCTCCACACTATTCTAAATAAGTGACGATACTTTCATAGTGCTTAGAGATTTCTCCTTTCGTCGAAATGACGGGTAGAACCGAAATGACGGGTAGAGCCGAATGAAGGATAGAGCTGAAATGGGAAGGGTTGAAATGACAGTAGTTGAAATGACACTATAGGTTGAGGTAGGGTATGCACTGACCTTACCATTCCTTAATCTCTGCCCATAAATCCTTCCATTCCGGATTAATCTTATTAATCAAAACTTCTTTCTTTTCCCGTCTCCATTTTTTTAATTCCTTTTCCCTTGCAATAGCTTCAGTAATAGACGGCAACATTTCATAATATATACAATATTTTAAATTATACCGCGCAGTAAAAGATTTCGGATTTTCACCCGACCTGTGCTGCTGTATTCTTGTTTGCAGATCAGAAGTAACACCGATATAGATCGTTGTTTTTGTGTAATTCGTCATGATGTACACGCATCCTCCTTGGTCTATAGTTATTAAGATTAAATGAAATGAGCCAATGTAGAGAAGGTTTGTGAGATTATTAATATGATATATGTTTTTTTTGTCATCTGGTCATCCCGTTGTTCCATTGTCTCGTTGCGTCTCGTCACCTCCGTGTTATCTCTGCCACCTCCGTCATCTCGACGACAGGAGAGATCTATTCAGGGATGCTTACAGATCTCTCATCGCTGCGCTTCCTTCGAGATGACAAAAGCTGCGCTTCCTTCGAGAAACAAAAGGGTAATCGCAATTTTTGTGATTGCCCTATTTGCTTTTATAGGTTACCAATGTTGAAAAAAACACAATCATTAATGCAGAGAAGAGATACCTTAGTTTTTTGTTGATGCAACGGTTTGTTTTTTTGGAGTTCTTATTACAAACAAAGTTATATACAGATAAATCAACAGCAGATGAAAACAATATTCAAACGAGTAAGGAAAATCCTGATCGCGGTCTTATCCGTTTTTGTGAGCTCACAGCCAAGTCATGCTCAAAGCAATTCAAAGGCTAACGCAGCTGCACTTTACAAGATTCTCGCAATTAAGGACAGTCTCGTTTATGACGATATTCTTAATACCTGTAACTTCAATGAACTGTCTTCTATATTGGCACCGGACTTTCAATTTCTACAGGATAACGGAGGCCCTAAATATACCGGAGTGGTAGATCGTGACAGGTTCATCAATGACTTTAAAAGTTATTGCGCGAGAAATAATGATCCTGCTTCTGAAAAAAAGGTAAGAAGAGTTGTAGCTGGTACTTTGCAAGCCTATACGAGTGGAGACAATACGGCTATTCAAATGGGTGTACAAAACTATTACCTAACCAAAGCCGGACAATCTGAGCGTTTGATAGACGTTTCCCGTTTTATCAATACCTGGGTTTTAAAAAATGGAGAATGGAAAATGACCAGACAGTTTATATCGCTGGAAAACTTCCATGCTCCTCATACAGACAGTCTGTACAACACTATTGAACGGATGGATGCTAAACTGTTCGATGCCATTAATCGCAAGGATTTGGCCAGCCTGAAAGAAATGTACGATGAGTCACTGGAGTTCTATCACGACAAAGATGGCCTGATGGATTATAAGACGAGCATAGAAATCAATGCGAGGCACTTTGCAGATACCGCCGCAAAATATGTTGAACGTAGAGAACTTGACAAAAGCAGCCTGGAGGTTTTTCCTATACCTGGATTTGGGGTTATAGAAGTCGGAATGCACCATTTTTATACCAGTTTTAACGGTGGCCCGGAAGCAGTGACTGCATCACCGAGATTTGTCATGGTCTGGCGGCGAAAGGGCGGGCAATGGAAAGTGGTAAAAGTAATTAGCTATGGACATTAACATTTTTGTGATTGCCTATTTTGCACTTGCAGGTTACAAGTGTTGAAAAAAATACACCTTTACCGCAGATATTTCGAAATTAGGGATGAACAATGGCAACACTTGCGAATTCTACCGAATCTGAACTTACTCCTCTGCTCAAGCAAGGTGTAGTGGCTATTACGGTCAGATCTAATTAATCTGTCGGTTAATCTTTAGAAAAGTTTAAAATGAAAGACAAGGTTTTACTCAAACTATCGTCCGTCCGGATTGTTGTATCGGTAATTAAAACAAGACATATGGAAACCCAGGATAATCAAAAACAAGAAAACGGATCTGAAGAGCGTATCATCCTTAACGATGATGTGAAATTTGAAAATGAGTCAGTTGATCCTGGTTTTGAGCAAAGTAAGGATGCTGAGTTAAAGAAACAAATTAGCACAAATTCAGCGAAAGGGGGCGAAAGTGAACCTGATGAAAAACTGGAGGACCAGGATGCAGAGTCGGATAATGGCTCAGAAGATGATGCAATGAATTATAAGAATGATAGAGATAATGGGGCGTACAATCCGAAGAATATCTGATGTCATAGTCCGGCTACTTTTTCCGCTTCATCACGACTTCCCCCTGCTATCACGACTTTCCCGGTCTTCTCGGCTCTTCCCGTCATCTCGACGATAGGAGATCTATCCAATTGCTTACAGATTTCTCATCGCTGCGCTTCCTTCGAGATGACGAAAGCTGCTCTTCGTTCAAACGCGCTGAAAATCCTAAGGAATAAACCTGGGATTTTTATTTATCTATATTTTATTTTTGGGCGGAGATAACAAGCGCAGAGTAATTCAATTTCGCTTTTCCAGTTTTATTTTTTGCTTTAAAAAACTTTTCTGTCTGCAAGCGGATGATGTTCCGTGTATGTTCATCTGCACCAGCCATGGCAGCAACAATAGGCGCACCTACGTCCATCATGATTTCCCAATACCGGTCGAAGCTTTCATAGTCTACAGTAGAACTGATACGCTCCCTAGTTATATATTTGAACCCAACCAGTGCTAGGAGTTCTTCCATTTTTCCAGGTTGGGCACAGCGGAACATCCCTGGAGCACCCGGCTTAGGAGGAGGCAAAGGAATGTGTTTTTTGATAACATTCATGATGGTAGTTATCCAGTCATTATGTTCAGGGCCATCCCATACGCTTACAGATATACGTCCGTCGGGCTTTAGGACCCGATACAGTTGCATACAGGCCATATCCATAGAAGGAAAGAACATAAAGCCCATCCGGCAGCTGATCGCGTCAAAACTTTCGGATTTGAAAGTGAGATCACCTACATCTGTCGTCCTGGTTTCATAATTTTTAACCTTTTTTTTCTGAGCATTTGAATGAGCGATGAGCAGCATATCTTCTGCAAGATCTATTCCGGTAACTTTACCATTGGGTAGTTTTGAAGCAATCGTTAAGCCCGGTTCGCCTGTGCCAGTAGCGACATCCAAAACATGTTCATCTCCTTTTAAATGGAGATTTTTGATGATAGCCTCACCCATAGGCCGAAGAAATTCCATATTAAAATCGTCCCATTTCTTCCAGCCGGGAGAGAACTTATTCCACGACTGCTTTTGTTGTTCACGGATTTCTTCGATTTGGTTATCCATCTTTAGAAGATTAGATGGTGAATTTAATGATAATTTATCGGACTCCAATGTTCAGTAGGGGCGTCGTGGTAAAATTGGATAGTTTGTTTCACACTATTTAGCGGGGTAATTTTGTGCGGTTTTTTAGGCTGTTAGAGGGGGCTAGACCTGCGAGGTTTAGGAAAACGGGAATGATGCTTACAGATCTCTCCTTTCGTCGAGATGACGGGGGAGGTGCGTGTTTTTCCATAGTTTAACTGAACAATTTTTAAGTAAACAATTAACTGAACAACTTTAATCAGACAATTTTCAATTAAACATTTTTGCCACTATAACGTCTTTCAATTCGGATACACTGTCTTCCCCGGTGCTATCATTGACCATGATCACTATCCCGGCCTGTTGATCTGGATACATAAAACATAAAGCAGTAAACCCAAAACCGTCACGTCCGGTGTGCATAATGTATCGAAAGCCATTGTCTTCTTTACCCATCATCCAGTTGAGCCCTAATTGCATACCATCGGGCTTGGTGAAGGTTACCTGATGGCTCAAGCTGGTTACCGGATCTTTTTTATCAAGATTGGCTTTAACAAATTTAAGCATATCATCTGGTGTGGATAACATCGTCGGTGCGGCTCTAAAACCTTTATCAATGACTAACGGGGGTACCTTGCCTGTTTCATCATGCCCCTGAAGAATTTCACGCTCTTCTGCTTTAGTGAGTTGGGTTCGGGTATGCAACATGTTGTAATGTTGCTTCAGATAGGCCGAAATCAATTCCGGGTAGGGCCGGTGATAAACACGTTGAAGGATCGCGATCAATACCATAATTGCATTCCCGTTGTAATGATATTTTGTACCTGGGATAGTATCCAGTTTAAAATGGTGCATATCGGAAAAAAGGCTATCGGCAGTATATTCTTCAAAAAAATGCGACAGGGTTTCCGGTTTAGATTTAGTTAGGCTTTCCATAAACTTATCGGAATAGTCCTTTGATAAACCCGGCATTGCCGAGGTGTGACTGGCCAGATCGGCTATATGTACCGGATGTCCTTTATATTCGAGATTTGGGTATTTACCGGGCAGATATTTCCTGATATCGTCATTTAATTTCATTTTTTTTTCCACTAGTGCATTCGCGAGCATCCATCCGGCAAAAGTCTTTGCGACTGAACCTATGCCGTAATAGGTTTTTCCTGTTGGCAATGGGCCAGAGCCTTTGTGGTAATTGTATTCGTGAGAAGTTCCTGTTGAATAGACACCGATTGCCAAGTCGAAAGTATGAGGCTTTTGCAAATAATTTGTTGCGGCTTCATGCACAAGACTGTCTAAATGCGTTTTCAGAAGGTTGTCCGTTTTGATGTCCTGTCCGTACACAGTTGCCCCAGCAAACAGACCGGTCAGTAGAAGTTTTACTTTAAATTTCATTATTTACAATACCAAAATACCTGATGTAATGCCGATTGTTTAATAGACTTATTTTCAGTCAACTAATCTATAAAATAACCGGCAGATGGACCAAAACAAATTTAATTATTCTCCGGATGTTGTCAAGATTCCCCGGCCTTTAGTATTTAACTTGGGAAGGCAGTTTTTAATCAGGACTGGACGGATGAAGTGGCTCATCTGGAGCGTGTTTCCTTTCCCGATGTTGAAACGTCAAACTAATTTCATAACAATAACTTAATATCGGAACAGTACTTTTGTATGGTCTTACTGGTGTCGCACAATGGAGGTAAAAAATATCGGTCAGCATATTGAGGATTGGGTAAATGGAAATGAAATGGCGTTCAAGTTCGTTTTTGATTACTATTATCCACGCTTATTGGCGACTTCTTTAAAGCTTGTAGATAAACAAGAAGATGCTGAAGAAATGGTGATGAATGCCTTATTGAAGATCTGGCAGCATAAACACCGTATAAATGATATACAGCACCTGAAGAAATACCTATTTGGCATTCTAAGACAGGAAATCTCGGGTCTGTCCAGAAAAAAAGTACTGCTTACAGAAGATATTGAAGATGTTCCCTTACAAAATCTGGGCACTGTTGACCATCCTGAATTTTCCCTGAAAGACCTGCAATTTCATTATCGAATGGCGCTCGAAAAACTAAGCCCTAAACAGCGGGAGATCTTCCTGTTGAGCCGCGGCAGCGAAATGAGCCAGCAGGAAATAGCAGACAGCACCGGGCTGTCTGTCAATACGGTTAACAACCACATTTCTGCCTCCCTGAAAATCATCAGAAAAGAAATGCAGGATTACCCTGATGTCATTGTTCTTATCCTGATTTCCGGCACAGTAACCACTACTTTTTTATTTAGTTAGAAAATTGTTTTAAATAGCTGATGGTCAGTTGTTTGAAATTGATTATGCGCTCTAAACGTCAATTTTCATGTTAAGAAGGTGTTAAATAAGATTTAAGTTTCTGATTGATATAGTTGCTCTTTCCATTTTTTACATTCCTGTATATAGGGGCCATTGTTAACGCTCCTTAGAAATATGAAAATAGAACGCCCTTCGCGGGAGGCATTAATCAGATATTACAGAGGGCAATGCCTAAGATCCGAAGAAAGACTTGTTGCGCTTTACCTATCCATGGATATAGACGGAGCATACAGAGAATCCTGTTTACAGGAAGCATGGAATGATCTTAATGATGAACCCCCAAAGTTTCTTAATGAAGACCAGTATAGAACAGCCTGGCAAAAATTCCAGTTCAGAAAGATAAATGTTGTACAGTTTCCTGCCAGGCGGACTTTCAAAGGCTATGGTTATGCAGCCAGTATCCTATTGTTTTTAGCAGCAGCACTGGCATTGGTGTACACTAAAACCATCTGGAATGACAAGGTCAGTTTTGAGCATTTCGTGGCTGCGATGGGGAACCGTCAGGAGATAAAATTGAAGGACAGCAGTACGGTTATATTGTTTCCAGGATCAACACTTGATGTTCCGGATAATTTTAATGCTCAGGACAGAAACGTTGTGCTTAAGGGCCGGGCCTTCTTCCAGGTGGCACATAACATCAAAAAACCTTTCTTAGTGAAGTCTGGCCAATTGACCACAAGGGTATTGGGAACAAGCTTTGAGGTAAACGGAACAGGTGTTGCCAATACAAGTACCATTACCTTGCGCACCGGAAAGGTAGGCGTCAGCTATTCGGGTAAAGAGATAGCCCGTTTGGTTCCAAATCAGCGCATCACCTACAATACCAAAATCAATACATTTAAAATTGAAGAAGTAAACGCATCTCAGGCCATGCTATGGGTTGATGGCGAACTGACCTATGATCTGGTATCACTGGCTTCGATCTGTAAGGATATGGAAAGATGGTATAATGTAAAGATCGCCATCAAAAACCCTGCACTGCTGAATAAAAAAATCACCACCAGCTTTAAAGATTTGCCGGTTAATAAAGTACTGGACATGTTGTCGGTAACTACCGGATTGACATATACGGTCAAAGGAAATCAGATCACCATTAACTAAATACAAATGAAACAATTTCTATCTGAAAAAAGAAAGAAAGGCTTATTTAAACACATTCAAGCTATAGCCCTATTTATATTTTTACTCTTTTTTTCACAAACCCTGCTATCGCAGGTATTGGATAAAAAAATCAACCTGCCTGCCGGAACAACTACAGGCCTAAAGTTAGTTGCTGCCATTAAAGAACAAATACCCGCTGTGCGATTCACTTTTGATGAAACCGTTAGTACAAAGCTAACCGGAGAAGTTAAAGTAAAAACTACCCAGTTGAGTGTAAAAAACGTTATGGATATGTTAAAAGCGACTTTTGCGATCAGTTATCAGAATGCAGATAACTATATCATTTTAGTTTTACCGGCAGTTCCGACAAACCCAAACGTACAAGCCGGTCAGGGCCCCGGCACAATTAAAGGTCGCATTGTAGAATTTGAAACTTCTCAACCATTACCTGGAGCATCTGTCTACATCATGGAACTGCAAAAAGGTATGCAGTCAGATAACGAAGGTTATTATAAATTCAATAATGTTCCTGCTGGAAAGTACACCATTAAAATTAGTTTTATCAGTTATAAACCAGAAAACATACAGGTAGAAGCCAAGACTGGTAAAGTAGAAATCTATGATGTTAAAATGCGGGGATCCAATGCTTTAAATGAGGTTGTGGTTAGCGGTACCCATAAAAGCAGAGCCCCTGTATCTCATACTACAGAACGGCAATTGGTGGGCGAACTCAAAGCGTCACATTCGGTAGTTTCAGGTATATCTTCAGAACAGATCAGCAAATCTGCAGACCGTAATGCGGCTGAAGCAGTAAGAAAAATTGCTGGTGTGACCGTAAGGGATGATAAGTTCATTGTTATCAGAGGCATGAATGAACGGTATAACCTCACTTATCTGAACGGTAATATCGCCCCTTCAACAGAATTGTATTCAAGGGCTTTTTCGCTGGATCTTATACCCAGCCGGATTATTGACCGTATCCTGATCTACAAATCACCTGCGCCAGATCTGCTGGCCGATATGACCGGTGGCGCTGTAAAGATTTTTACGAAGGATGCTAAAAATGTAAAGCACTTCGATATGGAGTTACAGACCGGTTATCGTGAAAACACCACCTTCAATAAAAACTTTCTGAGCTACAAAGGAAGCGGAACGGATTTTCTTGGCTTCGATAATGGCCTGCGAAAATTGCCGTCAGTTATACCGCCGTTTGGCGATTTTACAAAAGCAGTCATTAGCCAGTTATCCTATGCCGGTGCATTTTCTAATATTCTTAATTACAGTAAACAAACAGTTGCTCCCCCAATACAACTTACTGCTAACTATTACAACAGCTATAAAATAGCCGGTAAAAGCTTGTCAATGCTCAGTTCGTTCAGTTACAAGAATGAACCCGTTCACCTGGACGTAGACAGAACACAGGGTAATCTGACCTATCCGGAAGATCCTAATTTTAGCACCCTGGTAGCGAAGATCAGCACTGAAAGCCAGAACACCCAAACCGCGCAGCTTACCCTGCTTCAAAACTTCACCTATCATTTGAGTGAAAGCAGTACAGTGTATTTTAAGAATTTCTTGCTACAACAGGGACAGAGTGGAACGATCTTGCGAAATACCAGTACCGGGCAATCTTTTCGGGACGGTTCATGGCAAAATGCAGATGCAGGCAACATCAGTTTACGTGATATCATTCTGTCCTACACCCAACGGTTTCTGTACAGCGGAAACTTAGGCGGCAGTCAATATTGGGGCAAATCAGGTAAACAAAGCCTGGAATGGAACGGAGGATATACCTTTAGCAGGCTGGATGTTCCTGATCAAAGGGTCATTCATCTGCAAAACAATATCATTAATGATAGCAGGTTTCCACAAGCTGCAGATTACGAACAAAATTGGGTGCCCGTATTCCGCAAAGAAGATTATCTTAAAGAAGGCGGTGATCCCCTGTTACTGGGAATGATCTCCCGCACATGGATACGCAATACCGAACAGGTCTATAATGCCTCAGCAGACTACACCTATAAATTCAAGCCATGGATAACACTAAAGATAGGCACTTACCAGCAATGGAAACAACGAGAAGTTTACCGCAAGGCATTTACCGTAAATGAAGGGGATCTGAATAACACAGGCTTTGCCGATCCGGGAAATTATATTATTGGCTCGAACGGAACACAGATGGATTATAATGTGGTGTTTTTTCATCAGCAAGACCTGGGACAGGTATGGAGCAGCAAATACCTCCGCGATAATGGTACTGGTTTAAAAGTGTTTGACCGTACAAACGGAAGTGATGCTTACATTGCTACAGAACAAAATAATAGTGGTTATGTGGCTGCAAGTTTACTCCCATTTAACGGCATGCTGGACATCTATGGAGGGCTAAGGGTTGAATATGACAGGCAAAAGGTTGCAGGCGCGCTGGCACCGCGTAACACGGGACTGGGTACAGCCGGAGGTATCAATACCCCATTATTTGCCGATTTACAATCTGCGCAGTTTCTGCCATCCATCAACATCGGCTATCGGCCAGATAACAGCTGGGTATTCCGTGCTGCTTATGGCCGGACACTCAACCGCCCGGAGTTCCGGGAACTGTCGCCCTACAGCGAACTGGATTATCTGAACAATCAGACCATACAGGGTAACCCCGATTTGCAATTTGCCAAGGTAAATAATTATGACCTGCGGATGGAATGGTATCCAAATGCCAATGCAAAAGGCGAGACAATTAGTCTGGGGGCATTTTATAAACAGCTTGAACATCCTATAGAAAGAGTGATTTATAATGACCTGAATCTTAGCGGGGCAAGCACCCAAATCACTTTTTTAAATGCCAATAGTGCAAAAGTAAGAGGTTTGGAACTGGACATCCGCAAAAATCTGGATTTTCTGCCGGGAGCTTTATTCAGAGATCTGTCGGTCATTGCCAATGGTTCATGGGTATATAGTAAGGTAGATTCCGTAGGTGCAGGTCTTAACGCGGATAGCCGGAATGTGAGCAGGCAGCTGCAGGGACAATCGCCTTATGCGGTGAATGCAGGATTATACTATGAAAATGCCGGTAAGGGAACAAAAGCCGCACTCATTTTTAACCAGGTAGGCCCCCGGATTTATGCAGCAGCAGTGGGTAAACAGGCATCATTAGCCGGTCCTATAGTGAGTAAGGGTAATCAGGGCAGTCTGATCGAGCTTACACGCCGGCAGCTGGATTTCTCGCTTACCCAGCGTTTGGTTAAAAGTCTTCAGGCCCGGTTGAGCGTCCAAAATTTGCTGAACAGCCCCATACAAATGGCAGAGGATGCCAACTTTACCTATAAATACGAAAAGCCTTTTTTTACCACAACCACCCCGAGTAATCCAGGACAAAAAAGTTCAGACCATGTAAGCGGGGATTTATTAGCCAGTGATTACAGGCCAGGCCGTTTTTACCTGATCACGTTTACTTATTCATTTTAACACAGATGATGTTTTTGATATAGATATGAAAACAAATTGCAAAATATGCGCTATTGTATTTTTATTGGCCTGCACGATACTGTCGTGTAAGAAAACCGATAAATTTTATAATAAGCTTCAAAATCTGCCACAGATAGATCAAAGTGCTGCAAATGCCTACAAATCGGCCTATATCGTTGGCGACGTGATGATCATTACCGGAAGCCTGCAGCCAAAAAATAACCTGCAAATTTCTATTGGAGGAATTACGGCAGACATTGTCAAAACAGATTCCATTAAAAATCCACAGCAGTCCCTGGCTGGCCGAAGGCCGTTTATAGACAGGGTGTATGTTTCTATCACAGCTGCAATGGTCGGCAAAAATCAGCAGGTTAAAGTTACAAGTGATGGCTACAGCACTATTGGGCCAGCTATTGATGTATATACTCCTGGAGGAAGAGGCAGTTTTAGTACCAGTCTTTTTGCAGCTAAGCTGACAGATTTTTCGTCTGAAAATGTTTTGCTGTATTGTCAGAATGGTAAAGGTGATGTTTATTATTACGTCCCGGATACACAAACAATCGTCCATATCAAAAAAGATGGAACACAGCAAGCCGTTTACAATCTGAGCTCACTTGTTCCAAGCTTGTTTTTGTGTGGTGGCGTCGATCCTGTAGGAAACAAACTGTTTTTCTCCATACAGGCAGCCGGAATTTACGGATTTTATCAGCTTGATCTGCATTCAAAGGCCATTGTCCTGCTTAATCAATCAGTTTCGCTATCTGCACCTTACGAAGGTAGGATTGGCTCGGTTCATATGGTTGTGACCGGGGTTTATCCTGACTCTGCTGGTAACCTGTATTTAGGGTTGGGGCAAGGCAACAAGCAGAATATGCCTTTCTTTTTACCAGATGCCATTGCAAAATATTCCCTTGCCGATGGAAAAATAACCTACCTCTATAAATCTATAGTATTTGGGAATAGCTTCACTAACATGCCCGGTATTAGCCTGAATGCGGGAAATACGCCAACCGGTTTGCGTTTTAGTCCTGACGAAAATCTGCTGTACCTGCTGCAAACCTCTTATATTGATGCTGTTACAGGCGTTATTGCCATTTACGATCTCTCTGCCAGCCTTAAAATACAGGAGTTTACAACCAGTAACACAACCGATGATGCTTCTCAATATCAGGCAATTGCTCCATTGAATGGTTTGCACATCAATATGGGCGAGGGCAGTAACCCGGCCTGGAGTTTTGGGTTTTTACCAATGACGGGCAGAAGGTTGCAAATGCTGCTCTATCAAAATTACAAGCAAGCCGTTAATTATGGTTTTTCAAAATGGATCGTACTTGACTTTATTGATAAACGTACTTACGCGTATGCTCCCGATAACTTTTCACAAAATGGATATTCTTTTTTTACTAAAGATTTGCTGCTCAATTATGATGAGGAAGGTAATCTTTATGCCACTGGCAATAATCTATCGGCCATCATTAAAACGCAAGCGAATTAACATCCTCCTGATCATGAAAAACAGACAAAAATTGAATTGCCTTGGGTTGGCCTGTATCCTGATAGCAGTCTTACCTTTTACGGGTTGTAAGAAAGAAGTAGCAGGTGTTAATGACAACATAGCGTTGAACTTTTATTCGGCTTCTGATGTCATGTCGGCCATCAGTTCACCGGCAAGGGCTACGACAGCAATTTACCTGGATGAGGTCAGACAACAAAACGGGCCAATCATCAACAATTCAAACCTGACTTTTCCATATTTTACCTATGGTTACTCCAGTGCGCCCGAATACCCGTCGCTGATCAGACAAGGTCAGATCAATTATGCACGGTTTAACGCCGGGAGACATCGCCTGTATTTTACAGACCCCTTAAATACTGTAGTGGTGGATACACTGATCAAACCCCAGCTCAACAGTTACTATTGTATTTACCTGGCTGATGCGCCAGGAAATAATGCTAAAATCAGCTATCGTGCTGTTGCTGTTGCTGAGGACAGGACTGATGTCCCAACTGGTAAAGTAGGGGTAAGGTTTATACACCTGTCTCCTGATGCTGGCGACTTGACCGTATCCCTGTCTGACCCATCCGGCAATGCCATCAGTGCAATACCGGGTCTGTTAAAATATCCCGCGGCTAGCGGCTATCAGTTTTTTGATGCGACTGGAATTTCGGGTGGGGTATTGCATTTTAATCTAAGCAATAAAGCCACGGGTGCAAATATCAACACTGGAATACCATTTTCTGAAGGGCAGCGCTACGTCATTGTAATTACCGGTTTTTTGAAAGATCAGCAGAGACAGGCAGTTACCGGGAAAAATGCAGATGGGAGTTTAGTCTATAATAACATTACTGTTGCGGCATCTCTTCGGGCCGAACTCAGAACAGCTTATTAATATCCGGACAGCTTAATTGTCATTTCGGAATTGCAGTTATATAACCTGTTCAAAACAGGTCTCAAGGCCACAGCTATGTCTCCTGAATACACTTAAGATCATTAAAAAGAATATAAACGATCAATAAAAAAAAGTAAAAATGAAAACAAGAACTACTATTAAGCAATTACTACTGGTGCTGGCAACTGCACTCGGTATGATATCCTGTAAAAAGGATAAAAAAACAGATCCTCCTACCAGCACGCCCGTACAGGTGATTACGCTGACGGACCTGAAGGCATTGAGCACTTCAGTAAGTGTAAAAGTACCAGATGCAAGAAAGATCAGCGGTATTGTTATTTCAGATGTAAACAGCAAAAACACGGATATCAAAACGGTGATCATCCAGGAAGCGACTGATAAACCGGGCATCGTGATCAATTTTGATGCGGCACAAACTTTTGCATTAGGCGATCAGCTTGAAGTTAATATTTCTAACCAAACCCTTGCGCAGGTAAATGGTGAGATCGTATTGAACAATATTCCAGCTGCAAATGCAAAGAAAGTGGGTACAGGCACAATTGTTGCCCGTCAGGCCTCAGCAGACCAGATACTTAACAACGCGCCTGCGTGGAATGGTACTTTGGTTACCCTCGGGGCAGGCCGTCTTACGGGCGACGGTAGTGGTAAGTATAAGGGATTGCTGAATTATACGGATGAGAAAGGAACCGTTAAATCAATTGTTCTTCCCGGTGCTACTTTTGAAAATACCGATTATCCGGCAAGCTGCGCTACGCTTACCGGTATAGTACGGATAAATGGCAATGATATACGCTTAGATATCCGTAAAGCTGCTGATGCCACGCAGGGAGCAATCAGCCGCATCATTACGGAAGATTTTTCTACGATGACCTCGGTTAATGATAACTGGCCTGATCCGGATGACCACACAAATATTGGAGGAGGAATAACTCTGAAAGGGATGGGAGCAATTGAATGGACGACAGGAAATGGTTATATGCGTTTTGTACCAAGCGAGGGTACTGATGCGGCCGAAAAGGATGCCGCTTTTATTAAGGCTGCGAAAAAATACCTGTATATTTTTTCTAAAGACGCTGATGTTTCCAGTAATAAAACCGAGGCTTATTTTGCTACCCAGTGTGTGAATAGTGAATTGAAAGATCTTAAAACAGTCAGCGTGACTTTTGCAGCAAGTAAAGCCTCAAAATTTGTTCCCGGCTTTGGACAAACATGGGATATTGCTCCTTTTGACGGAACAAAAGACTATGCACAGATAACCGTTGCCGCTATTGTAGGGTATGCTTATAGCAAACAGTTTTATCTTCCTTTGTCATCTCCTCAAATCAAAAAGGCAGGCGAATTTTATACTTTAACTTATAAGATGCCAACCAAAGCAGAACTTATTGCAGCTGGAGTCGATTCGAATTCCCCGGGACTGAATAACCTCATCAATTTTACGGTTGTTAATACGTCCCGCAGAACGAGTGCCACGGGTTTTCCCGGAGACTTTAGTATGCCTGTTCTGATCGATAAGATAGAAATGGGGTTCTAAAATTTGCTATAGAGGGTGTTCGAAAAGTTCGGGCACCTTCTTAAGTATTCTCAATTATTATACCTGGTGCAATTCATAAGTCATTGCGGGAATATAAACATGTATTCTGATCTCGCTCATCACAGGTGCTAAGGTTTGCTTGTGAAAGCCTATCTTTTTGGGTACAGATAGGGGATAATGTCGATCATTGGTTAACTGTTTGGCGAGAGTTTGTTTAATATTTAAGAAAGAACTTAAAATTGCTTTTTATTTTCATAGAGGTTATGGGCTACCATGTTCTCACAAATATTATTTATTATGCTACGTTTTTTGATTAAATTTATCTAATCATTACCTTGAATTAATAGGAATAAATCTTTTAGACGCTGATTTGGCTACCTTACTGAAGCGGGACGACCGGTCTGCTTTTACTGCAATTTACGACCGTTAGTTTGGGGTACTGCTCTTTTCTCAGCTAAATTAATCCAGGATAAGGAGGAGGCAGAGGACCTGGTTCAGGAGGTATTTATCTATTTGTGGGATAAACGGGAAAAACTTGATTTTACGAATAGTTTGAAGTCTTATCTTTATAGTGGTTCGTGAAAAGGAATTGACCCGTTTCTATTTCTGATAAAACAGTTAAAAAGCAATTGGAAAACGCGGTAAAGATTCTAAAGTTGAGACTTGGTAATCTGTTTTCGGTATTATTTACCGGATTTTTATAATTTACGCTTTACGGTCAACCACCATTGCTGTTTACACTCATAAAAAATATTTAATTTGACAATGGAGGTAAATAACCTGAAAGATGTCTTCAGTTAAAACGACTATTAATTAGACAAAGAAAAACAATTTGGAAAGCGCTATTCCTTCAATTGATCAGATTTACCTGGATAATTTTTATGGACTGCAAGCCTATGCTTTCAGTTTTGTGAAAGAAGATGTCCTGGCGGAAGATATGGTACACAATGTATTCTTAAAGCTCATGGAGAAACCCTTTAAATTGCAGCAAAATTCTTCTTTAAAGTCCTACTTGTACAGGGCTGTACATAATGAATGTATCAATTTCCTGGACCGGCAAAAAGTTCGCAGGCTGCATCAGGAGCAGGCAGTACCAGATGATGTACAGCCCGAAAGTGGAGATACGGTAGATCAAAAGGAATTGAAACAGTTAATTTTTAAAGCCATCAACAGCTTACCCGAACAGTGCCGGACTGTTTTCCAGTTAAGTCGTTTTGAAGAATTAAAATACGCTGAAATTGCAATGGAATTGGGGATATCTGTTAAAACTGTAGAAAAACATATGATTAAAGCACTCAAAAGATTAAAGATACAGCTGGCGGATTATCTGCCCTTGCTGCTTTGGTTATTTATAAAAGGGATTAGGTGATGAGAGAAGAAATATTAATACGGTATGTAGCCAAAGAATGCACCCAGGCAGAGAATACTGAGGTGTTGGCATGGATCGCCCAAAATCCGGAACACCAAAAGCAGCTGGACGCTTTATTTTTTGTATGGGAGCAGAGTAAAACAATGCAGCACCGTACTTCAATTGCGCCAGAGGATTCACTGGAAAGACTTAAACAAAAAGTACAGCAAAACAGGTCAGATAAAGGTATAAGAACTTTATGGCTTAAAGCTGTGGCTGTTGTCATTTGCATTTGCGCAGTTGGATTGCTGGGAAGGCATTATTATGGTGCCACAGAAATACTGCAGGCGGGTTCAACAGAATCAACTACAACTGCTACATTGGTAGATGGTTCGGTTGTTACGCTCAATAAGAACTCCCTTTTAGATTACCCGGATCGCTTTAAAGGAAATAAAAGGGTAGTGGAACTGAAAAGGGGCGAGGCATTCTTTAAGGTAAGCCCTGATAAACAGAAACCTTTTTTCATTCGTGCAAACAGGGTTTCTATACGGGTAGTGGGTACCTCGTTTAATGTGAAAATTAAAAATGAAACCACCGAAGTGATTGTGGAAACAGGAAAAGTGATGGTTACAGGTCAAAAGGAGACTTGGACCTTGGTTCCTGGACAAAAATTGTTGCTCAGTAAAAATGGTACCTTGCTCGAAGACGGGAAGGCTGATCAACTTTATCAGTATTACCGCAGTCATGTTTTTGTAGCTAAGAATACTCCGCTATGGAGAATGGTCGAGGTATTGAACGAGGCTTACCAGGCAGATATTATTGTTCCTGATAAGAATCTTAGGCAGTTGCCATTAAATTCTACCTTTAGAAATGACAATCTGGAAGATATATTGTCTGTGATAGCTCAAACTTTTCAGCTTAAAATACAACGAAATGGACAACAAATCCGTTTGATCAGGTAATATGCTGGAGAAATTCTACAGATGTTTATTTTTTCTATTGCTATTTGGGTTTTCTTCGGGTGCCCAGGACTTGCTTCATAAGCCGATCAGTATAGATATCAGGCAAGAACCCCTGTCAAAGGCACTGGATAAAATTGCAGCAGCAGGTGATTTTAGTTTTTCATATAACGGCAGGATCCTTCCGCAAGACAGCCTGATCAGCATTTCTGCTAAGCAAATGCCCTTGGCTCTGTTGCTCCGTAAAGTGATTGGGCCGGAAATGGAATACCTCCAGAATGGGCGTTTTATCATTGTCAGGAAAGTGTTAAAGCCATTAACCCTTGTTACTTCTGATATCGTGAGCTCTGGTAACCAGCTTTCTGTAAGTGGAATTGTTATTGATCAGACCAGTGGTGAACGTTTGAAATATGCCAGTGTTTATGAGAAAACGCAGCTGGTTTCTGCTTTAACAGACGAACACGGTTATTTTCGTTTAAAATTGCACAGGAACGATCGTTACGGTACAGGAATTACCCTGAGCAAACAAGGGTATAAGGATACCACTTTTTACTTTCTGGAAACCATTTCTGTTTTTAAAGGGAATAAAGAACGCGCTGGCAGGGGCGATGCCAAAACAGGGGCCGTAGAACGGACAGGCCTGGGTCAAATGTTGATTTCCGCAAGAAAAAAATGGCAGGGTCTCAACATCACAGATTTTTTTGCAAATCGCCCTTTTCAGTTTTCTGCCGCGCCGGAAGTGAGTTCGAGGGGCATGATGGGGCCACAGGTGATCAATAATTTTTCTTTGAACCTGACCGGAGGATATACTGGCGGTGTAGATGGGATGGAGGTGGCGGGCGTATTTAATATCAATAAAAAGGATATGCGGTATCTGCAGTTAGCGGGTGTCTTTAATCTGACAGGAGGATCGGCAAGTGGGCTCCAGGTTTCCGGTGTCCAGAACCGGACTCTAGGTGAGGTGAATGGCCTGCAGCTTTCCGGTTTTATGAACAGTACAGATGGAACGCTGAAAGGTGTGCAAATCAGTATGCTCAACAATTATGCACATCATTTAAAAGGTCTGCAGATCGGCCTGGTCAATGTTGCGGACAGTTCTTCGGGCTTAAGCATAGGACTGATCAATATCATCAGAAGCGGTTTTTATTCCGTTGCTTTATCTGCAACAGGCGAGATGAATACGGTGCTGACCCTAAAAACCGGGACCAGAAATTTGTATACTGCAGTCATATTCGGGAACAATATCTCTGATCGTAAAAAGCAATATGCTTTTGGAATGGGGCTGGGGAGTCAGTTAAAACTAACAGGCCCATTAAGTGCAGATGTTGAAGCGGACTATTTGTTTGCAAACGAGGGCAGCTGGGACGACCGGTGGATCAGATTGCACGGAAGCCTGAATTTTGCGCTCTCTAAAAATATAGCCTTGTTTGCCGGGCCGGTGTATAACTGGTACCACTCTGATAAAACCTACAGTCAGGAAAATTACCGTAATCTCGCAGGTCTGCCAGCATTCGGTCAGCCCTACAGCCATACTGGAAATACCCGGCACTGGCTTGGATGGCAGGGTGGTATTTCATATACCGGTGCTTTTGCTGCTACGGTACCGGTTGTTCAGTTACACGATGCAAATTGGGAGTTGGAACTGGGCTTAGGCGCAGGAAGAACAATAAATGATCCCCAATCTCTCCTTGAACTCACTGCTGCAGTGAAAAAAAGCTTTGATGGTAGTTTTTACGGCTTATTCGGTGTGGGTTACATGCACTTGCTGGCGGATAAGAAGAGTGATGCCTATCCAGGTGTCAGGTGGATAAATTCTGCTTTGGATTTTATTCCGGTCAAGGCTGGGATCAGAAAAATGATTGGAACCAAGTTTTATATTGGAAGTGATTTAGGTTTTGCCTTTTTATTGGATGCTAAAGATTACCCAGCCTCTACTTCCTTTCTATATGCTCCAAATATAGGGTATTTGATTTCTTCACATGCTGCACTTCAATTTCGTTATGAGGATTTTACCAGTTTTAGTATGTCAAAACAGCTGATGCTTAAACTTGCTTACAAAATACCTCTCAGCAAGTAGTTTTTCAGTGATTGGCGGAGATAAAAAAAAATATTTCATTTTCTTCTACACTTTTTGGCTGGCTTAACCTACATGTATTTGTAATAGCGCAAATGACGATGGGAAAGGGGAGGCAAGGAAATGGGGAACGAGCCCAAGGAACAGCGGAAAAAGTAGTATTTACAGTAAAATCTGTTTCTTCTTTTTATTTTAGATATGGAGGTATTTTCTGTCTTACCTGTCTTTAGTTAAAATAGAAAATATATGAAAAAACTAATCTTTGTATTCGTGTTTTGCAGTTTCGCTGCGCTAAAGTCCAACGCTCAGGAATTACATCCTTTTTCACTTGGATTGGGGGCTCACTTCGGTAAGGTTTTTAATGATCCTTTTAAGTCTGTTCTTGGCGGAGATGTGTTTCTGGAAAAGGGCATCGCTAAAAATCTGGATGTAACTTTGGGTACTGGTTTTAAGCATTTTTTTGAGAGGGATCATTTAAATGGCTTTCCGGCCTATGGAAGTCCGTTCAATGTTATTCCGGTTAGAGCCGGTTTAAGGTATTATGTTATCCAGGGTTTGTTTGTTGGTGCTGAGGCTGGTGCTGGTTTTGGCTTTGAGGAATGGAAAACAAAGTTTGCCTGGTCTGCAGCATTGGGATATACGATCAGTCATCGCCTGGATGTGCAATTAAAGTATGAGGATTTTGGCCATGGGAAGCTGACTCGTCAGCTTGCTTTGGGTGTTGCTTATAAAATCAGACTTGCTAAAAAATAAAATTTAATCACCATTTAAAATCATCCGCCTATGTCACTAAACTTTTTATATGTGTGGATTCCACTCATGTTCATCATTTCTTTTGGCTACATGTATTACGCCAACAAAAAAAGAAAGGCTTCTATGGCCAACATTGATGTAGAACAGGAAAAACTCAGGGCACCTATATCACAACAGGAATTTCTTGATGGGCAATATGCCTTTTTGAAAACCTGGATTAACAATGCTCCGATCGATGCCTTCACATCTGCCACTATTCCGTTGACATTTAAAGATCATGCAGCTAACATGGCTAAAGATGTTGCCAAAAGTGCCGCATTTGCTTTGGTTGGTGTAAAAGCTAGGTACAGAAGGGTGGAAACGCCAAGCTATCTTGTTTTAAGTGAAGGCTATTTGTATCTTTTTACTACAGATACAGATCATGAACTCGACGGACAATTGGTTTTTGATCCGCAGACCTTACGACAGGCTATGATCTGTCTCTTATACACATCTGACGCTGCCGACGAACGTAAAAAAGGGGGGGGGGGGGGGGGGGGGGGGGGGGGGGGGGGGGGGGGGGGGGGGGGGGGGGGGGGGGGGGGGGGGGGGGGGGGGGGGGGGGGGGGGGGGGGGGG
>NZ_JAELTV010000729.1 GCF_016429005.1 Pedobacter sp. ASV19 | reverse complement strand
AACGTTCGTCGGCAGCGTCAGATGTGTATAAGAGACAGCTATTGGTTAAACCACTGATGAATCATCTGGAGACCTTTCCGAATCTCTATCAGGAAAACGAAACCTATATCCCGGTTTCATGGGATCTCCTCGATCTGGAAGAGAAGCTGGACTATTTAATTACCTATTACAAAGCCCATCAGGATATTGCCGCTTATGGGCAGGAAGTTTACAGAAAAGCTATTTATGATGCCAATTCTTTTGTTCAACAGATTGAACAAGGAATTGGCAAGATCTAAAAACCTATTGATATGAAATTACCGGTGATCATATGTGTGACATTGTATTTGTTCAGTCTGGCTTTCGGTGTATTTATGACTGCATTTTTTAGAATTCCCGCACCACTGATTTTTTGCTTTCCGCTGATCTTCATTTTTAAGCAGCAGGGGGAAATATCCTTCCTGTATGCCAGGGAATTGCTGTGGATCGGTATTGCTGTATTTCTGTACAGTGTTATTGGTCTGGCCGACTTTAATGGTTTTGCCGCCAATATGATCTGTATTTTGCTTTGTGCGCTCTACTTCAATTACTTTGTAGGCGATAACCTGCAACGTCTTAAACTGTCTATTTGGATCTTTTTTGCCCTCCTCACTTTCTCAGGAGTAGTTATGGTCCTGAACCATTATTTTGGAGAAATAGATGGATTAAGAGCTTTGCTGATGGGAGACGAGGTGGTACAGAGTCCCTCTGGCATTGCGCTTACACAATTTACTTTTGGCTACCAGATGGCCGCCTTGTGCTGTTTTGCCTTTATCTTTGTTTGTGTATATAAAAGGCATGTCTTACTGGTTCTGCTGGTTCTTATGGCCTGCCTGCTGTTTCTCTTTCTGGGTATGCAACGCTCGGCCTTTGTAACCTTTACGCTCGTGGTATTTCTTTTTATGCTGCTCAATTACAGGTTGAAAGCAGTAATCTCTATTGCTATGATC
>NZ_JAELTV010000728.1 GCF_016429005.1 Pedobacter sp. ASV19 | reverse complement strand
ATCAATGGCTGGGGGATAAATATAAAGAGGTCCGTTATTCTGAGGCTGTGGACAAAGTTAAGCCTATGTTGAAATACACGGTGCCTTATAAAGATCCTTTATGGGCGATGGTGGAGATTGATCAGAACGGAACTATTCGAATTAAAGGAAAGCAATCTGTTTTTGTTGGATCCTCTCCTGAAGCACTGGGTGTAGATTTGACAGAATATGTTTATCCTATCGTGCCCTTTATTTCAGATAGAAGGCTATAAGTATAAGTTCTGTAATCTTTTTTTGGAGGTTATTTATCTAGTGTTTACATTTGGTAAATATTTACGTAAATATTTACATATATGGCACAAAATATTATCAATGAACTTGGTCCGTTAGCCATTGGTTCGAGAATGAGACGGCTTTATGACGTTTTATCTAAAGACGCAGCAAGGATATATGAGGATCATGAATTGCAATTTGACATCAAATATTTCATTTTATTTTTTCTGATCAGTAAGAGAAAGCAGATCGGTATAATGGATATCGCTGACGAACTTAGCCTCACCCATCCAGCAATCATTCATTTAGCAAAAGACTTGGAAAAGAAGGGGTATATAGAATCGGTAAGTGCTCCGGGCGATAGCCGGAAGCGGCTACTTCAACTCTCTGCTAAAGGCAAGAGAAGTCTTCCGGCCTTTAAAAAGGTATGGGAAAAGCTGAATGATTTAAATGAACAGCTTTTTGCTCAGCAGCACCAGTTGCTGCAAACGCTTGAGGCAATAGAAAAGACCTTGGAGGAAACATCCTACTATAAAAGATTTCAAAATGTTGGAACTCGATAATCCTACCTGGTATGCCTTAACCAGTATACATAAGCCTTTTAGTATCGGGACAAGTAAGGCTAAACGATATCCCGCAAATGTTTTGCCCTTTGTGGGTTTCGATATAGATGCAGCTGATCCCCTGTCTCTTATACACATCTGACGCTGCCGACGAA
>NZ_JAELTV010000727.1 GCF_016429005.1 Pedobacter sp. ASV19 | reverse complement strand
GCTGAAGACGACAACTTCGAATAACCCGGGAAATCAGGACGTAATCTTTCAAGGTGATTTAGACAAATGGGCTGCTTTTGGTAATACATTGAAACTTAGAGCCTATTTAAGAATCTCTTATAAAGATCAAGCTAGGGCTAAGGCCGGAATTATGGCTATTTATGCCGGTAATCCTACGTTTTTGAATCAGGATGCTTCTATTCAATACAGTAGCGTTGGGGGAAATGAGAATCCGCTTTATAACGAGATGGTTGCACTCAATAAAACGCCGAATCTAGTAGCGAGTTCATCAGCTGTTGACGCATTTAAAGCAAGTAATGATCAAAGACAGTTTAAATATTATGATTCACTAAAAAACAATTCTCATATTATTACTTCGATCCCGCAAGGTAGTTATCTTGCTAACTTAAATAAAACAGTTTCACAGCCAAGCGTGACGGTTGGAGCAAATCCAAATAATCCGGCTTCTGCTGTGGTACCTGTAAAGTTGATGTCTTTATCGGAGAGTAAATTCCTTCAGGCAGAGGCTGCTGCAAGAAGTCTGGGTGGAACAGGGGATGTAACTACTCTGTTTAAAGCGGGTATTGAGGCAAGTTTTGTGGCTGTAGGATTACAGGTTTCCGATGCTGTAAGCTATTATAATCAGGCGACGATTCCTTATGGATTGACAGCATTAACGGCTGCTGCAACGCCGGAAGCTAAAACCCAGATTATTATTACGCAAAAGTATTTTGCTATGTGTGGTTTTCAGGGGTTTGAGGCTTGGACTGAATACAGAAGAACCGGATATCCAAATTTTCTTGTTCCTTCTAAAGCTTCTCTTTTGGGTGGAACGCTCATGCCGCAAAGATTTGTATATGCAGATAGCGAAGCAACAACTCTGTCTCTTATACACATCT
>NZ_JAELTV010000726.1 GCF_016429005.1 Pedobacter sp. ASV19 | reverse complement strand
CTCGTGGGCTCGGAGATGTGTATAAGAGACAGAAATAGGGGAAATAAGCCTGTGACCAATGAAGAATACAATCCGTAGATAAAAACCATCATCAACTTACTAAAGGTCTCTATACTCACCCAATGTTGATGACAGTTGGCTTCTTTTAAAGGCTACGATGTGAAATGACAGGATTTCCCTTCGCATCAAAAATCAGATCCTTACCATTGACTTCTGCTTCATAGGTCACTTCTCCTTTTGCATTGGTAATCTTTGCAGCTTCTTTAATCTTTGCGTTCTTGAATTGTGAAATAATATGCGCAGAAACCTCTTTAGGCAATTCGGCAGGGTTTATCTCCGTTTCTGATTCAACCAGCATTCCCTTCTGTGAGTAATTTTCAGAATTCTTCCTGCCATTTACCGTAAATGCAGCTTCATAATCGCCTTTTTCTTTTTCCCAGGTTACGGTCTTTATTTCAGGATGCTTTTTTTCAAAAGCAGCTTTTACTGCTGATGGAACTTTTGCTGCGCTAAGTTTTTGCGCGTTAACTCCCAGGGTTAAGCCGGTCAGACCAGCTAATAAAACAAATACTCTTTTCATATTGATTTAATTTTATATTCCTAAGCTAGCATCAGATTATGGAGGAAATCTGAATTTCTGAAACTATTCATCTTGAATTTCACTTTTTCATCGACATCAAACATTTAACACGTGATAAAGCCTCTGGTCCGCTACTTCAAAATTTATTCAAAATTGTATTCGTAAATTTACCACATGAAGATCCTGATCGTAGAAGACGAACCACAACTTGCACAAAGCATAGCCGAATATCTATCGGAAGAAAGCTACTTGTGTGAATTTGCATCTACGTATCATCAGGCATTGGATAAAATTGAGACCCACGATTATGATTGTATTCTTCTAGACATTATGCTGCCTGACGGCAACGGAATGAAAATTTTGGAAGAACTAAAAAGACAGGATAAGCACTGTCTC
>NZ_JAELTV010000725.1 GCF_016429005.1 Pedobacter sp. ASV19 | reverse complement strand
TAAGCAAGATGGTGTGATTATCATTTCGGCCAAAAATTCTTTAGACGATAAAATAAAGGGGTTGCAAATCGGTGCCGATGACTATCTAACCAAACCTTTTCACCTTTCGGAATTGGCGGCAAGAATATATTCAGTTATCCGTAGAAAACAGTTTGGAAACTCAAATACGGTTCAGCAAAATGAATTACAAATTGATTTGCTTGCCAAAAGCGTTTCTGTAAACAGCGAATTGATTTCGTTAACCAAAAAAGAATTTGACCTCTTACTTTATTTTATCGGAAACAAAAACAAGGTGATTTCAAAAAGTGCCTTGGCAGAACATCTATCAGGAGATTTTGCAGATATGTTAGACAACCATGATTTTGTATATGCCCACATCAAAAACCTAAAAAGAAAGCTCAATGAGGCAGGTTGTGATACTTATTTAAAAACCGTTTACGGAACAGGCTACAAATGGGAAGGATGAAAAAACTATTAAATAAAACGCTAAGAACTTTTGCCCTTTATTCACTGCTTGTTCTGGCCGCAAGTGTTCCGGCTTATTATTACTTGGTAGACAGGATATGGTTGAGCGAATTGGACGAACACAACGAAATTATCGCAGAGAGAACAGAGAAGGAATTAAACAAATTGCAATTAACGGAAGCAGAGCTTACCCAAAGCATAGCCTTATGGAATAAAATACAACCCGGTACGGATTTAAAAAAAGCAACAACCAAAATCAGAAAGAACAAAAGGGTAATCAATGCAATGGCCGCAACCGTTTCTTCTGTTTCTTCTACGTTTGTTTCTACGGTTAAATAATAGGGCTCATTATTGACATGGACAAGCTTTACCAAACCTCTGAAACGGTTAATATCTGTATGTTCAACGTAAGGATTTTGTCTTAAAACAGTAAAGGTACTGTCAGGACGAACCGTTGTTTTTGTTGCTTTTTTTAAATCCGTACCGGGTTGTATTTTATTCCATAAGGCTATGC
>NZ_JAELTV010000724.1 GCF_016429005.1 Pedobacter sp. ASV19 | reverse complement strand
GCTGCGGAAGTAAAATCGGAAGGGATTGATTTAGGGGAGATGAATAAAAAGTTACTTCAGAAGATTGAAGAACTGACATTAGTCTTGATCAATCAACATGAAAAAGCAGAAGCTCAAGACGAGAAAATAAACCGGCTTACTTTGGAAATGTCGGAACTGAAGAAAATCATAAACAAATAAGCCATATGAAAAATTTTAAGCTTTATCCTATAAATAGTTTTATATCAGGGAATCTGAGTTTGAAAACATTACTTGTCTGCTCCGTAGCGTTATTCACCCAAATCAATTGTTTTGGTCAATCAGAATTGGTTGTTAATGACACCCGAAATGTAGTGAGTTCGCCCACTGATTTGAAAAATAGAGGAAGATTTGATTTTAAAAACCGAGCGGTGATCGAATCACCAGGGCTGGGAATGTTTACCGGAGTCATGACTTTAGCTCCATGGGGTGATGCAACTGGAGGGAATAACTACCAACTTAATTTTAATGCAGGGGGGGTATATTATAGAACAGGAGCGTTTGGGAATACAGCCTGGGAGAGCTGGAAAAGGCTTGTTATGGAAGAACCAAATGGAAATGTTGGTATTGGTACTACGGATCCTTCTGCTAAACTGCATATTAACGCTTCTTTAACTGAATCTGCGATTAAAATAGGAAGTCCGAATGTTCAGGGTAACATAAATGTGCCGGTAGGCGCTAGCACAGGTGGTTACAACCTTGATTTCTATACCTGGAGGGATATTCAGGTTGATCAGATAGGTGCGCGTATCCGTGCGGAAAGGATCAACAGCTATCAGCCAAATAATGCGTTGGTTCAATCGATGGATCTCGTTTTTAGTACCTCTACAGGTGGTATTCAAACTGAACTTACTGAAAAACTAAGAATTGGTAGTACAGGGAATGTTAGCATAGGTACCAATGATGCCAAGGGCTACAAACTGGCTGTAAATGGAAATATACTGGCAACCGAAATTAAGGTGCAGGCAGCTCCCTGGCC
>NZ_JAELTV010000723.1 GCF_016429005.1 Pedobacter sp. ASV19 | reverse complement strand
GACCTTTCCAATGAGTCAACAGATATAAGTTATGCCTGTGAAACAGTAAAACACATCGGATTAGGAAAAACAGACTACGAAAACAGAACACCAGGCACTTTTTGGGACACATCCTCTGGCGACTGGACCCCCTCTATAAATTATATAGGCAGACCAGGATGTACAAACTCCGGAGAGCTCGCCAACAGCAAAGATACTTATCCATATGCCCCAAATCCTAACTACGACTTTGAAAGAGGGCTATTGAGATCCATTGCCACCTATAACGAGAATAATAACATAGTTAGCAAAAGTGAATTTACCTACCAGCGAACCAATTCGCCAGGACTAGTACGCGGCTTAAGGATTGATGACCTGAATGGCTTTAAAACCTACACAAAATATAACCTTATCACATCGGTAGATAACTTAAACATATCTGAAAAAAGTACAGTTTATGATTTGAATGATGTGACCAAATCTACTGAAAACTTAACTAGCTATTCCTACACGAGCCAATTTCACAAAAACAGAACAAAAACATCTTCTGTAAACAGTGAAGGTGTCATTAATAATACTTACGCAAAGTATGTTAAAGATTATTCAGCGTCCGCCTCCGGGGATGTACAGAATAAAGCCTTGTTTGGTTTACAAGGACAAAATTTAAATGCTGTAGTGGAGGTTTATAGTTCAATTATAAAACCAGGAGAATCAGAAAAGTTCATGTCTGGAAAGTTGACAAAATTCCAAACAACCACCATAGATAATAATCAACTCCTGTATGCCCCAGTACAAAACCTTCAGTTTATCAATCATGAAGGAACAACTACATTTCAACCCTCCAACATTATTTCCGGGGGTGTTTTTCAAAACGATGCTAATTATATTCCAGTTGTTAATTATGGGGACTATAACAAGTTTGGATTAGCCACCACCATCAGTAATAAAAACAAAAGTCTTCAATCCTATCACTTTAGTTTAGGCGGAAATGTTACACTGGCCAATATTTCCAATGCTCGAGCAAACGA
>NZ_JAELTV010000722.1 GCF_016429005.1 Pedobacter sp. ASV19 | reverse complement strand
GTTTAACACTCCCGATACCATTATACCCGAGGGTGTTATTATACCAATCTAACTGATCTTTTTCGTGAATCCGGCAAAGTAATTCTGCGTGACCTAAAGAAATGTCATCTTTTTTAAGATACTTTTTCAGTTCGGGGATTAACTTTAACAACTGGATACGCCTCACTACGTAACTTTCTGGTTTTCCTACCTTGGCGGCTATACTAGAAAGCTCATAATCCATTTTGTCAATCATATATTGGAATGAATCAGCTTCCTCCAGGGGATGCACATCTTTGCGCTACAGGTTTTCCGTAATCATTAACTCCATAGCTTCAGCATCCGATAATGTCCTTATACTACATAGAATACTTGTGAGACCAGCAAGTTGAGCTGCGCGAAATCTTCGTTCTCCACAAACAATTTCATAGACACCATCCATAAATAAAATAACATTTGGTTCAGGTTCTATAGCAGGAATAGGTCTTATAGTTATTGGCTGAATTAAACCGACCTTCTTTATCGAGGCTGCTAAATCATCCAGTTCTATTTGATCAAACTCTTGTCTTGAATTTAATTTACTTGCATAAATTTTATCAAAATTGATATATTCTAACGTAGGAACAACTACTTCTTCAACTACTTCCGCAGCTGCAGTTGCCTTTTTTTTACTTTTGGCCATAATGGTATTATTTATTGTATTTGAATGAAACTTTGTTATGAGATCCCCGGTTGTATATTTCCTCCAGGAGATCAATATATTGAGATACGTTAATGCACTTCACCAGGGAGCGGCTTTGAGACTCTAAGCGCTTCTGCATTACTGCATGATCATACTTGCCGGTATTCATAATTTTATGAATGGCCAAAACAAAATTCCGATCATAAGCAAAGTCAATAATGTTTCTGTATTTCCTGAGGATCCCTGCGATCTCTTCTGCTTCTTTAACATTAAGTACCTCAACAACTCCGGAGTGTAAAGAGCCAATATCCCTTCTTCCATCAACAGACCTGTCTCTTATACACATC
>NZ_JAELTV010000721.1 GCF_016429005.1 Pedobacter sp. ASV19 | reverse complement strand
CCCCCCCCCCCCCCCCCCCCCCCCCCCCCCCCCCCCCCCCCCCCCCCCCCCCCCCCCCCCCCCCCCCCCCCCCCCCCCCCCCCCCCCCCCCCCCCCCCCCCCTTTTTAATCATCCGCCCACCACCGACATCTACACCGGCTAACGTTCGTCGGCAGCGTCAGATGTGTATAAGAGACAGGATCAAATTAATCGTAGACGAAATTTTAAAAGCAAAGAACCGCTCATTAAGCTGGCTGGCAGTAGAAATGGAGAAAACGTTCGATGGATTAAAATTGAGCCTGGTTAGAGGATCTATTAAATATAACGACATTATTTTAATGTCGAGAATACTTGAAGTTTCTCCATCTTATTTCTTCGAGCAAGAGCATGATGCCCATTCCCTGAAAGAATCAGGCACTATGGCTGAAGAAGAGCCTGAATACGGAAGTATGAAAAGAGAGCTTAAAGTCTGCAAAGAAATGATCGCAGCCCTTAAAGATCAGATAAAAGACAAAGAAAAAATTATTACCCTGCTCAGCAGGTAGTTAATCACCCAGCAGATCCGGACGCCGCTTTTTTGTACGGGCAAGCGCCTGTTCATAACGCCATTCGTTAATTTTAGCTTCATGGCCACTTAACAGAATATCTGGCACTTTATGTCCATTCCAATCTGCAGGTCGGGTATATACCGGGGCATCCAGAAGATCGCCCTGAAAGCTATCTGATAAAGCAGAGGTTTCATCGTTCAGAACACCAGGAATAAGCCGTACAATAGCATCAACCAGTACCGCAGCAGGCAACTCCCCACCTGACAGCACATAATCACCTATAGAGATTTCCCGGGTCACAAAAATATCTCTGATCCGTTGGTCTATTCCTTTGTAGTGCCCACAAAGAATAATCACATTTTTTTTTATGGAAAGTTCATTTGCGATATTCTGATTAAGCGTTTCCCCATCAGGACTCATAAAGATCACCTCATCATATTCCCGTTCATTTTTGAGGGCTTCAATGCATTTGGCAAAGGGCTC
>NZ_JAELTV010000720.1 GCF_016429005.1 Pedobacter sp. ASV19 | reverse complement strand
TTCTTACGCAAAGGTACTGGAATTTCATCTAATATTTCCATATTCCTTAAAGAGTACAACCAGCCATCCTCATTAGTTTCCAATTCATCCACCGATTTTTTAAATTTCGGCAACTCCACAAAGATATACCGAAGTTTTTCATAGAACACGGTATGAGTCACTACATCCATCAAACGAACATCATGCAAATACTGATCCCGATGCGTATGATCAAAACTAAAATCCATCAAGGCCACAACATACACCTCCGGTAAACGGTAATTCCAGTCCGGCGCCACAGATTTTCCCTGTTCCCTGATCAGGTTCGCTGAATAATAGAGAATACGATCCTTAAAAAAGCGCTGGCTCGCCTGTTGGATCTCCACAATAAATTTACCCCCCTTATTATCGGTACAATACACATCAAAAACGGTTTTCCTGTTCTCTTTACGCATCCCTTTATGATTCGGGTTATTAAAAGTCAAATCACGGATCACCTTTCTGCCCTTAAAAACAGCATTCAGAAAATCAATCAATAACTTCTTTCTGGACTCACTCCCAAAAATATACTTAAATGAAAAATCCGTCTTTACATTAATATACCTGCTATTAGATAGCTCTATCGGTTTTACTTGTTTTACAAGATTAGTTTTCTTCGGCATTCTGTCGCTTAAACCTTCCAATTACTCCGTATACAATGCCAATATTTAACACCATACACAAGCACCCAAAAAGTCGTTTTATAAAAAATTAGTTGCAGCTAAAGTATGCAGTTCCAACCATAAAAACCACATTTCCAAAACAAATTTATCTGTTTTAAACATTTGAAAATCAATTAAATAAATTTAAAAACAACACCAAATTCTCAAATAAAACCAACACCCAAAAACACCCCAACCCAACCCTGCACCCCTGTAACCCTCCCGGATTTCGAACCGGTCTGCTGACGAGAACTCAAATTTATAATATATGTTCCAACTAATCCAACTTTTTTCGAGTTGGATTAGTTGGAACACGCCGCCGGCAGGGCTTTATACTCC
>NZ_JAELTV010000071.1 GCF_016429005.1 Pedobacter sp. ASV19 | reverse complement strand
CCCCCCCCCCCCCCCCCCCCCCCCCCCCCCCCCCCCCCCCCCCCCCCCCCCCATTTTAGATGTGTATAAGAGACAGCTCTTATTGTTCTGAATGCAGAAAATAAGTCCAGACTGTGCCGTCGCTGCAGACAAACTCAGGTCGGTGATATGGGTGTCTTTATTCAGTTTAGAGAAATAGAGATAAGTAAGCGCGCTAAGCACTGCGAGCAAAATAATGACGATAAAGTAAATTCTTTTCATTTGATCTGCAGGCAAATTTAATTTATATTTTGGATTACTGATAAAATGCACTCATTTTGTTATTTTTAGCGCTTATAAAAATGCCAATCTGAAATGAACAAGAGAATAATTCTAACAGCTTCTTTTTTTGGTGCGCTGGCCGTAGTGCTGGGTGCATTTGGAGCACATGGTTTGAAGAGTGTTGTAGGTGCTGAATCATTAAACATTTGGGCGAAAGGCGTAGAATATCAATTTTATCACGTTTTTGCGTTGTTGTTTTTATCTACCTTCGGTAGGTTCAGGAATAAACTGGTAGATCTGGCTTATTTCTGTTTTACGGCCGGGATCATCTTGTTTTCCGGATCTTTATACTTATTGGCGACAAGAGAATTGCTTCATCTTTCTTTTGTACAGTTTATCGGTCCGGTAACGCCTCTTGGAGGATTGTTCTTTATCGCGGGCTGGATACTCTTGTTTTTTGCTGCACTAAGGCATAAATAATGGGGGAAATCAGCGAGTTTAAGTTTGAAGAGCGGGAAACACTCTTTGTGGAGGTCGTTTTGCCATTGTCCCTTGCTAAAAATTACATTTACCGGATTCCATTTGATCTGAATGATCAGATAGAAGTGGGTAAAAGGGTGATTGTTCAGTTTGGAAAGAATAAAATCTATACCGCTTTAATTAAGAGCATCAGTACGACTGCGCCGGAAATTTACGAGGCGAAGTATATCATTGATGTGGTAGACAGGTATCCTGTAGTGACCCCCCTGCAATTGAAGTTCTGGGACTGGATGATGGATTATTACGTTTGTAATGAGGGTGATGTGATGTCGGCCGCACTTCCAACCGGGTTAAAGCTGACCAGTGAAACCATTATTGTGTTTAGGGAGGATGCGGAACTGGATATAGAATTGCTGAGTGAAAAAGAGTATATTATTGTGACTGCTTTAAGTACACAACACCGGTTATCGGTGGATGATATCATGAAGCTTCTGGGGCAAAAAACTGTTTTTCCAATCATTAAATCTCTTATAGATAAAGAGATTGTCTATATCGCAGAGGAAGTTGTAGAAAAGTACAAGCCTTTGCTGAAGTCGTTTATATCGCTGAACGATTTCTATAAGGAAGAAGAAAATTTAAAGGAGTTGTTTACGATTTTGGATCGGGCACCAAAACAAATGGATGCTTTGCTGGCTTATATCAGTTTATCTAAAAACAGATCTGAAATCTCTAAACAAGAATTGCTGGAATACAGCAATTCCGGGCCAGCTGCGATTAAAGCAATGGTAGACAAAGAGATTTTTGTTCAGAAGAAAAAACCGGTGAGCCGCTTAAACGATGATCCGGATGATGTGGTGCTGAATTTTAAGCTCAGTGAGGCACAGCAGGCTGCTTTAGATCAGATTGATGAGCAGCTGAAAGAAAAGGAAGTGGTGCTGTTACATGGTGTCACGGCTTCGGGCAAGACCCAGATCTATATTAAGTTGATCGAGAAGGCTATTGCGAAGGGAGGACAGGCGCTGTTCCTGCTGCCGGAGATTGCATTGACCACCCAGATTGTAGAGCGGATCAAAAAGTACTTTGGTGATGCTATTGGCGTTTATCATTCTAAGTTTAATGATTTTGAGCGGGTAGAGATCTGGAATAAAGTGCTGAACGGTACGTATAAAATCGTATTGGGTGCGCGGTCTGCGATATTTCTGCCCTTTAAGGAACTGAAGTTTATTGTGGTGGATGAGGAGCATGAGTCTTCTTATAAACAGCACGATCCTGCACCGAGATATCAGGCCAGGGATGCTGCAGTTTACCTGGCTTATCTGCATAAGGCGAAGGTCGTTTTAGGCTCTGCGACACCATCGATAGAAAGTTATTTTAATGCACTGAGCCAGAAATATGGATTGGTTTCTTTAACGGAACGTTTTGGCGGCGTACAGCTTCCCGCACACGAAGTGATCAGCATTTCTGAGGCGACCAAGAGGAAAAAAATGGTGGCTTATTTTTCTACGAACCTCATTGATGACATCAGTCTTTCACTGGAAAATAAAGAACAGGTCATTTTGTTCCAGAACAGAAGGGGGTATGCAACCATATTGATCTGTGCCACTTGTGGCTATACGCCTAAGTGCATCAATTGTGATGTCAGTTTAACTTTTCACAAGAGCAGTGGCAAATTACATTGTCATTATTGTGGTTACCATGAAAACAGCTTAAAGATTTGCCCAGCCTGTGGTTCGGTTCATGTAGAGCAAAAGGGCTTTGGTACGGAAAGAATTGAAGAAGAGCTGAGTCTGATTTTTCCGGAAGCTAAAATTGCTCGTTTAGATGTAGACAGTACCAGAACCAAAAATAGTCTTCAGACCATTATTACTGATTTTCAGGATAAAAAAACAAATATACTGATCGGTACACAGATGGTGGCCAAGGGGCTGGATTTTGATAATGTGACTTTGATTGGTGTGATCAATGCAGATACCTTACTGAATTACCCGGACTTCCGTGCTTTTGAACGCAGTTATCAGTTATTGGCGCAGGTTTCGGGCAGGGCAGGTAGAAGGGAAAAGCAGGGAAAGGTAGTTATTCAGGCTTATGATGATGACCACCGCATCATTAAACAGGTGGTGGAGAACAATTACCTGGAAATGTATCATGATGAGATTGCTGAAAGGGCGCAGTTTAATTATCCACCTTTTTCCCGTTTGATCTTTATCAGCTTAAAGCATAAGGATGCCAATGTGCTGAATGTGGCCGCACAGCAGTTTGCAACGGCCTTAAGATCGAGATTAGGGGGCAGGGTGCTTGGGCCTGAGCAGCCACTGATCTCCAGGATCAGAAGTTATTATATCAGGCAGGTGATCATTAAATCAGATCGTCATACGGCAATTCATAAGGTGAAGGCCTTACTGAAAAGTGAGATCACCAGGTTCAATACCGAGAAATCTTTCAAGGGGGTGTTGATTCAACTGGACGTAGATCCGTATTAAATAAAAGGCGTTAGCATTTATTGATGTTGATCTTGTGGTGGTTAGGAGGATTTTGAAGGATTAAATCAGTTTAATGGCTCTGATTAAAATCAAACGAGTATTTTTGAAGAACAATGGCATATAAGTTTGTAGATAATTATCGGGAAAGAGGCGCTAGAAAAAAATTAGTTGAGCACCTGGCATCCAGGGGGATAGCTGATGCAAAAGTATTGAAAGCTATTGGCAAGGTTCCGCGGCATTTTTTCTTTGACGAAACGTTCTGGAATCAGGCCTATAAAGACATTGCTTTTCCCATAGGAGATGGACAGACCATTTCCCAGCCCTATACAGTAGCTTATCAAACCGAGTTACTGCACATCAAAAAGGGAGATAAAGTACTCGAAATTGGTACAGGTTCCGGTTACCAGACCTGTATTTTGATGGAGCTGGGGGCTGATGTATTTACCATAGAAAGGCAGGAGAGCATTTATAAGCATACCATCAGGGTATTACCGGGAATGGGCTATCATGCGAATTTCTTTTTTGGTGATGGATCGATGGGGATCGCGCAGCATGCACCTTATCATAAGATCATCGTAACGGCGGGCGCCCCATTTGTTCCTGAAATACTGTTGAAACAACTTAAAGTTGGCGGAATACTGGTGATTCCGGTTGGAGATGAGCACTCGCAGAAAATGGTGACGGTGATAAGAGTAAGCGAAACAGACTATGAAAAGATAGAACTGGATACTTTTCGTTTCGTCCCGCTGGTAGGTGACCAGGCCTGGTAATTTAGAATTTCATGGCCCGGTCCAATTCCCTTTTGGATTCTCTTTCTTTGATGCTATCGCGTTTGTCAAATTCTTTTTTACCCTGAGCGAGTGCGATTTCCATTTTGGCAAATCCACGTTCATTGGTAAAGATTCTTAACGGTACAATCGTGTATCCTTTTTCTTCGCTTTTTGCTTTCAGCTTTTTGAGCTCTTTTTTCTGTAAAAGCAATACCCTGTCGCGTTTAATATCGTGATGGTAAAAAGAACTGTGACTGTATTCTGAGATGTGGAGGTTCCTTACGTATAAGGTATTACCAATAAACATACAGAAAGCGTCAGACATGTTCGTTTTTCCCTGTCTTATGGCTTTAATTTCGGTACCCAGCAAAGCAATTCCAGCGTTGAATTTCTCAACGATGTGGTAATCAAAATAGGCTCTTTTATTCTTTATTTGGACGTCGTTCTTCATATGAATCTGCTAATATCCGAAAGAAATGCGGATTAAACATAGATTATGTGATTTTTTACCTTACAATTAATACCGGAATATTGACTCTGTGCCTTACGGACTCTACAGTGGTACCCAGGATAAGATCTTTAAGGCCCTTGTGTCCATGTGCACCCATCACCAGCAGCTGGATATCGTGTTCTTTGCTCAGCTCTGCAATGGCCCTGGCCGGATTCCCAAATCCAATATGTGGACTGGCCTGGTAACCTAATTTTGCCAGATTTTCACAATATTTTTTGAGGTTATCTTCATCGCTCTGGGTTTCGTGGTCTAAGGCAGATTGTCCATAATAACGTGCTGCTGCTGTTTCAACCACATGAATCAGGTAATACTGGGCACTTTTCCCGCCTTGTATAAGTGCATGGCGAATGGTGTTCCTGTCGTTCTTGGAGAAATCGACGGTGATTCCAACTTTGGTGTACTCAATATGGCCAATGGCTTCGATGTTAAGTGCATCTCCATGCGGTACATTGCTTCTTCTTAGCTTCCTGGAGGTAAAGATGGGGTGGAAAAAAACATACAGCAGGAGTAAACCAATCAAAAAGGCTACAGGGACAATGAGGTAAGAAACATACCAGGCACCGGATTTTTCATTCCAGGAACTGATCTCTTCAATAACAAGCTTTACGTTTAGGACCACAATTAAAAGTGCACTGGTCCAGGCCAGGATTTTAACCCAGGGACCAATCGCAAATTCTTTCATTTCTTTTTTATCAGAGGTGAAGTGGATCAGTGGAATAACAGCAAAACCCAACTGGAGGCTCAAAACGACCTGACTTAGAATGAGCAGACCACTAAGGGCGTCATCACCGAAATACAGGATAGTGAAAAATGCAGGAATGATAGCCAGAAGGCGGGTAACCAGTCTTCTCAGCCAGGGTTGTATGCGAAGGTTGAGGTGGCCTTCCATAATGATCTGACCGGCTAAGGTACCCGTAACGGTAGAACTTTGTCCGGCGGCAATCAAGGCGATGGCAAAAAGGACGGGGGCAACACCTCCAAAAATATGTTCCAGTAGTTTATATGCATCTTGTATTTCTGCCACTTCATGCAGACCATTTTTATAAAAGGCGGCTGCTGCAAGAATAAGAATGGCTGCATTGACAAAAAAAGCCAGATTTAGGGCAACAGCGGTATCGATCAGGTTAAATTTAATGGCCTCTTTTATGCCCTTAAAATCTCTCTTGATCTTCCTGGTTTGTACCAGGGAAGAGTGGAGGTAGAGGTTATGTGGCATAACTGTGGCCCCAATAATACCAATGGCAATATAAAGTGCCTCGCCAGAAAGCATACTGGGTTTGAAGCCGGCGGCAATTTCTTTAAACGAGGGTTCAACAATGAACATTTCTACCAGAAAGGAAAGGCCAACGATAAATACCATGGAAACAATAAAAGCCTCCATCTTTCGCATGCCTTTATTCATCAGAAACAGCAGGAGTACTGTGTCAAATATGGTTACGCTGATGCCCCAGATCAGGGGAAGTTTAAATAACAATTGTAGTCCTATTGCCATACCAATGATCTCCGCAAGGTCGCAGGCTACAATAGCGGTTTGTGCCAGTATAAATAAAGGGATATTTGCCCATTTTGGATAGGTGTTCCTGGAAGCCTGAGCAAGATCTAATCCCCTAACGATTCCAAGCCTGGCACTAAGTGATTGCAGCAGCAGGGCAATCAGATTGGACATGAGCAGGATCCAGATGAGCTGATATCCGAACTTGCTTCCTCCTGCCAGGTCGGTTGCCCAGTTCCCGGGGTCCATGTAACCTACACTGACCAGGTATGCGGGGCCTATAAAGGATAAAATTCTTTTCCATCCGGTGCGTTTACCGGTATCTATACTTCCATGTACTTCACTTAATGATTCGGGCTTATTCATATTGGTTTTAGGGCTAAGAGCTTAGGTGGTTCTCATTAAAATATGGCTGGCAACTTCCCGGCTAACGTTTTTTCTGGTGTCTTCTATGAGTAAGTCTACCGAGCCGTCAAATTCTATCACTTCAATCATTTCTACGGATGTGCCTAGTGTAAGTTTGATTTTGTCCAGGTATTTAAGAAAGGAAGAAGAATGTTCACTTACACCAACAACGATTCCTTTTTCAGCAGGTTTTAGTTTACTGAGTTTAATCAGGGCCGGGCTATCGAAATTTCCGTTCTTGTCGGGTATTGGATCGCCGTGAGGATCGCTTTTTGGGTACCCGAGGTACTCGTCCAGTCTTTCGATCAGAAGCGGAGAATTAACATGTTCCAGTTCTTCAGCAATTTCATGTACCTCATCCCATTTGAAATTCAATGTGTTAACCAGGAATAGTTCCCATAGCCGGTGCTTGCGGACGATATTTACTGCCGTTGCTTTTCCTTTTTCGGTTAGGGTGACACCCTGATATTTTACATAATTAATCAGCTGTTTCTCTGCCAGTTTCTTCATCATGTCGGTTACTGAAGCTGGCCGGGTTTGAATTTTATCTGCAATGGCATTGGTCTGTACCGTGCCCGTGGTCAGGTTGGACAAATGATAGATGACCTTTAAATAATTTTCTTCCGTGTAAGATTCCATTTATAAATACCTAATAATAAAGTTAGATAAATCTAAATAAAATTTCAAAAAATTAATTGTAATTTTTTAATGGTTTTGTAGAATTAAATTTGGCGTATTGCCCTGTTTTGTTGTATATTTGGCTTAAATAAACAAAGTAATGGCAGCAGAAATTGACAAAATAGATTTTAAAATTTTAAAACTTTTACAGGAGAACGGAAGAATTACGAATTTGCTTTTATCTCAGGAGATTGGCTTATCTCCGGCACCAACACTGGAGCGGGTAAGGAAACTGGAAATGTCTGGTTTTATTAAAAGCTATCATGCATTGGTGGATGAGGAGAAGTTGGGTCTGGGTATTAAAACCTTTATACAGGTTCAATTGGATTTCCATAAAAATAACACCATTCAAATCTTTTTGGATGAAGTGAACCAAATCAAAGAAATTACTGAATGTCATCATGTTACCGGACAGGCAGACTTCCTTTTAAAAGTATATGTAAACGATATCAAGGCTTATGAACGCCTGATTATGGACAAGATCAGCAAGATCTCTGTGGTCAAAACCTTTCAGACCATGATGATCATGTCCACAACGAAAAAGGAACCAATTGTTCCTTTGGAGTACTAACCCGTTATTTGCCAGTCTATCGGCATTTCTCCTTGTTCAATCAATTTGGTATTGGTTTTGGAGAAATGTCTGCAACCAAAAAATCCATTATAAGCTGAAAATGGAGAGGGGTGGGCGGCTTTAAATAAGGTATGCCTGGATTCATCAATAAGTATTGATTTATTCTGGGCATATCTTCCCCAAAGTAAAAAAATCACACCTTCCTTCTTCTCCGATAATTCGCTGATCACTTTGTCTGTAAATATTTCCCAGCCTTTTCCCTGGTGAGAACCAGCTTCATGTGCTCTTACGGTAAGCGTTGCGTTGAGTAAAAGGACACCCCTGTCTGCCCATTCAGTGAGGTTTCCATGATTGGGTACCTCGAAACCTTCAATGTCTGTTTGCAGTTCCTTATAAATGTTTTTAAGAGAGGGAGGGATGGTCATTCCTTTTTGTACAGAAAAAGACAAGCCGTGTGCCTGGCCTTGTCCATGATAAGGATCCTGGCCGAGGATCACCACTTTGACCTTGTCAAATGGGGTATGGTTAAAGGCGTTAAAAATATCCGGTCCCTTTGGAAAGACGGTATATCCTTTTTGTTTTTCTTCCTGTAAGAACAGTTTTAAAGACTTCATGTAATCCTTCTCAAATTCCTGGCTCAATACATTTAGCCATCCTGGTTCTAAAGCTGCAGACATTATTTATTTTGTTAAAATGTTCAATATATCTTTTTCAAAGGTTTCATTGGGCTGTTCCACAATTCTTCCAATTTCTTTTCCATTCTGGAAAATAATAAAGGTGGGCACACGATCGATATTTAAGTGGTCGATGAGCCCCCGGGCTGCCTTTTTATCTTTGTTAACACCAATCAAACGAAGGTTTTCTTCTTTGAAGCCAGCCGCATCCAATACCTTGAGGAAGTGGGGGACATATAGTCTGCTGTCGCCACACCAGGTGCCTAAAACGATCGTAATGGTCTTTGTTGAAAGCAGGGGCTTTAAAACCTGGATCAAGCTGTTGTTGAGTACATAATTTGAATACTCTGTATCATAACTTTCTTTAAACTCCGGAAAAGAAACCAAACGTGTTTTACTGCACTGGTTGATTAGACCTTCCTGACTGTTGTGTTCTTCTTCCATCTTCTGGATGTTAAAATCTTGTTTATCATCATGATTTGTTTAGTTTCTATGACAATAGGGCAAGCGCAGAGTAGTTCTGCTGGGTTTTGTTCAATTATTTTTTGCTGAAATTAGAATATTAAATCTAATTTCTAGTATTTAAACACGATATTTGCAGAAAAATTTAGAAAAATAATATGCCAAACATAGTTCGACTTATTGCAGCTTTTGCCATACTTGGAGCCGCCATTGCACTCATGATCTTTGGATTCTGGGGCTGGGGTATTTTAGCCGTTTTTATTAGCCTTTTAGTAGGCGTAACTTATTTTTTCAACGAAAATATGTTGCTTGCACAATGGTTTCTCCGGAAGGACAATATGCCTAAAGCGGAAACTTTTTTAAGAAGGATAACCAATTACGAAAAACAACTGATCCGCGTGCAGCATGGCTACTATAATCTATTGATTGGATTAATCGAATCCAGAAAGGCGCCAATGCAGTCGGAGAAATATTTCAAAAAAGCACTTTCACTGGGTATGCACATGGATCATAATGTTGCATTGGCTAAATTAAGCCTGGCAGGGATTGCAATGGGAAAAAGAAATAAAAGAGAAGCGCAGATGTATTTGACAGAAGCCAAAAAAGCAGACAAGAATAAATTGCTTGCAGATCAGATTAAACAAATGAAAGATCAGCTGGGAATGCTGGACAAACAGCAGCAGATCAGATACAGATAAATAAAAAGAGCCACAAAAAAATGTGGCTCTTTTTATTTATCACTTAATCTGTCAAAATTTTCTTCATCCAGGGAGCTAGTAGTCCGGCTGATGATGTCTTCTTCATAGCATTCTTTAGACCGGCTGAAGAACAGTTGCTCTGACTGGATGCGCTTAATCAGCTGACGAATCAGCGACAAGTCAAAAGCTTCTTTCTTGAGCTTAATGCAGTATTCAT
The DNA here is from genome assembly GCF_016429005.1 of Pedobacter sp. ASV19. GTDB lineage: Bacteria > Bacteroidota > Bacteroidia > Sphingobacteriales > Sphingobacteriaceae > Pedobacter. The sequence continues at coordinate 11,412 of NZ_JAELTV010000071.1, read as the reverse complement.
TTTCTGTAATTTCCAGACTTGAGTTGTTCATAATGTCAACAAATTTATTTCGCCTAAAATTAAAAAAGGCTTGCTATAGTTTAGTATAGCAAGCCTTTAAGTTTTTGTTATCTCTTTGTTAAGAGAACCAGGCGTTTACCTCATCTTTTGTAGGCATCACCAGATCCAGTTTTAACTTCTTGCGCATACCGCCCAGATCATTAAATACTTTATTTGGATTGGCTGCTTTTAATTCCTCTATGGTGTTGATTCCCATTTTTCTGATCACCTGAACCCATTCTGCAGCAACTCCTGCTTCTACGAAATCCTCGTCGGTTGTTACTTTTGCTTTTTTCTCTGGTCTCATCTGCGGGAAAAACAGCACTTCCTGGATGGTAGACTGGTTGGTCATTAACATGACTAATCTATCTATTCCGATACCCAGGCCAGATGTAGGCGGCATACCGTATTCCAATGCACGTACAAAATCGTCGTCCATAGCCATGGCCTCATCATCACCTCTGGCAGCCAGTTTTAGCTGGTCTTCAAAACGCTCGCGCTGGTCTATCGGGTCATTTAACTCTGAATAAGCATTTCCAATTTCTTTACCCATTACAAACAGTTCAAACCGTTCTACCAGACCGTCTTTGCTTCTGTGTTTTTTGGCAAGCGGCGTCATTTCGATAGGGTAGTCGGTGATGTAAGTAGGCTGAATCAGATTTGCTTCTACTTTTTCACTGAAAATTTCATCTACAAGTTTACCTCTGCCCATAGAAGCATCGATTTCAATATTCAGACTCTTGCAAGTATCTTTAAGTTGTTCTTCAGTCATTTGAGATACGTCAATACCGGTGTATTTCTGAATAGATTCATACATGCTCAGTTTTTCGTACGGACCTTCAAAATTAATCTCCTGATCGCCTACCTTAACCACCGGTGTACCGTGGATAGCAACAGCAATTTTTTCCAGGCATTCCTCTACCATAGACATCATCCAGATATAGTCTTTATAGGCTACATAGATTTCCATAGAAGTGAATTCCGGATTGTGGGTACGGTCCATTCCTTCATTTCTGAACATCTTTCCGAACTCATATACGCCATCAAAACCAGCAACGATCAGACGTTTCAGATAAAGCTCATTTGCAATACGCAAATACAAAGGCATATCCAGGGTATTGTGGTGCGTAGCAAAAGGGCGTGCAGCAGCACCACCATGAATAGGTTGTAATATTGGTGTTTCTACTTCCATCCAGCCTTGCTCATCAAAGTAATTCCTCATGGTATTGATCACTTTGGAACGGTTGATGAAGATCTTCTTGAAATCCGGATTAACGGTTAAGTCAACATAACGTTGTCTGTAGCGCAATTCAGGATTTGTAAATCCATCATATACATTTCCATCATCGTCACGTTTTACAATAGGAAGTGGACGTAAAGACTTGGATAATACGGTGAACTGGGTAACGTGAATGGATATTTCTCCGGTTTGTGTAGTGAAAACATAACCTTTGACACCAATGAAATCACCAATATCCAATAGCTTCTTGAAAACAGTATTGTACAGGGTTTTATCTTCACCCGGGCAAAGCTCATCTCTTTTCAGATACACCTGAATACGTCCGGTGGAATCTTGCAGTTCTGCAAAAGATGCAGCACCCATGATATTACGACCCATGATACGGCCTGCAATGCTCACGGTCTTGTATGCGGTTTTATCCTTTTCGTAGTTGGCTAAAATATCTGCTGCATTGGCATTGATTTCAAATGCTTCGGCAGGGTAGGGATTAATTCCTAATTCGCGTAATTGCGATAGCGAATTGCGACGCAACAATTCTTGTTCTGATAGTCCTGTACTCATATATGTCTTATATCCGGCGCATTGCCGTATAGCTTGTTGGTATATTAATTCAATAAAGATGCAAAAGTAAGAATTATGTTTCCAATTCCCTTCGGAATAGAAACATAAAATGAAGCTTGGGAATTGTTATTCTGAATCCACTGCTTCGGTATACATTTCGTTGATGATGTCTGCATACTTTTTCTCAATCACCTTTCTTTTGGGCTTCATGGTTGGTGTAATTTCGCCATCTTCCATATTGAAGGGATTTCTTTTAACCTTGAAATTCTTGATCCTTTCAAATTTAGCAAGTTCAGCAGCGTATTTGCGAATGTCCTGACCGATCCAGTCTATGATCTCCTTTTCTTCAATAAAGATTTCGGGCTTTAAAAAGAAAGAGTCAGGTAATTTGAATGCTTCCTGGAGGTTCTCGCGGTTAGGAATTACAATAGCGGTAAGGTATTCCCGTTTATCCCCAATTAAAAAGAGCTGCTCAATTTTCAAGCTTTTTAAATAGATATTTTCAACGGGGGTTGGATAAACATTTTTACCGTAAGCATTCACAATCATGTTTTTAATCCGGTCTGTAATCTGAAGGTTCCCCTTGTAGAAACGACCAACATCGCCTGTATGAAACCAATCGTCTTTATCAATGGCTTCGGCAGTTTCAGCCGGCTTATTGAAGTAACCCTGCATTACACAGTGGCCTCTGACAATAATTTCTCCCTCGCCGCATTCAAAATTCTCCTTAAAAGATTCGTGTGTTTGAATGGTGATCATTTCCTTGGTTTCTACATTCTGTATACCCACTTCGATGCCTGGGATAACCCGTCCAACAGTACCATAAATTTGCCTGTCGTATTCTGTTACCGCCATAACAGGTGAAGTCTCGGTCAGCCCAAAACCTTCCAGGATTTTGATGCCCAGGTTTCCAAAGAATTCACCAACATTTTTAGGAAGGGCGGCACCTCCGGAAATCATAAATTTTAAACGACCACCTGTTTTTTCTTTGATCTTACTGAATACCAGTTTTTCAGCAATGGCTTTTTCGGCAGAAAGAATAAAACCTGGATTTTTACCCGCTTCTTTTTTTCTGCGGTAGTTTTGTCCGGTTTCCAGTGCCCAGAGAAAAATCTTTGCTTTGAGACCACCTTCTGCTGTACCGCTTTTGATGGCTTTGTCATGTATTCTTTCTAATAATCTGGGTACACAGCTCATCACCGTTGGTCTGATCTCAGCCATGTTTTTGGCCAATAGTTCAAGGCTCTGGGCATAGGCGATTTTACAGCCTTGAGCACAGCAGACATGGTAGGTTGCCGTTCTTTCAAATACATGAGACAAGGGCAGGAAAGACAGAAAGGTTTCTGTCTCGTCGATAACAGGTATTTGCTGGAGGCAAACTTTGACATTTTCTACAAAGTTTCCGTGCGACAACATCACCCCTTTTGGCGTGCCCGTAGTTCCTGATGTATAAATTAGAGATGAAAGATCAGAAGGTCTTAAAGACAGGCGTATGGTTGTAATCTGGATTTTTTGTTCGGGAGTGATGGTTTTCCGGGTCTGCAGGATTTGTTCAAAGCTAATGACTTCGGCTTTTAAACTTTCGGGTATATTGACTTTGGTATACTCAGAAAAGGATGGAATAATGTATTTAAGCTGCCTGCAGTTCTCTGAAATTTTTAATATCTTCTTGTATAGAAAGGGATTGCCTACCAATATGGCTTTAATACCTGAATCGTTAACAATATATTCTACTTCCTGTTCTGAAAGGGTAGGGTATATGGAAACATTTACGGCACCGATTTGCTGGATGCCCTGGTCGTAATAAACGTATTCCGGCCCATTTTCGATCATCAACCCCATCCGGTCGCCCTTTTTTATTCCCTTTGAAAGGAAAAAAGCCGACACTGCATCTGCACAATCCAGGGTTTCTTGGTAAGATATTTCTTCCCATTCTGTATTCTTTTTATGAATCAGAAAAGTTTCCGTGGGCTTGTGGATATTCTCTACTACGTTTCTTAACAAACTTGGGATAGTAGAAAACTCATTGAATGATACCATATGATGTGCTGTTTAGCTTGATTCGGCAATGATAAACTTTTACATTTAAAAATGCAAAAAGGGCACGTAAGTGCCCTTTGCAAATATAAGTAATGTATCTTAAACCGAGAAACTCTCTCCACAGCCGCAAGAACGGCTTGCATTTGGATTATTGAAGTTAAATCCTTTCCCGTTCAGTCCGTCGGTAAAATCAAGTTCAGTACCAGCAAGGTAAAGGAATGATTTCATATCCAGTGCGATCCTGATTCCTCTGTCTTCAAAGAATTGATCTCCGGTTTTCTCTTCGTTATCAAAATCTAAATTATATGATAAACCAGAGCAGCCGCCTCCTTTTACAGAAACACGCAGGAAATAATCAGATCCAAGATGAGAATCCTGCATCAAGTGATCTATTTTGCTTTTTGCTTTATCAGTGATTGTGATCATTGTATTAAAACTTAGTGATGGGATTTGGCCAGTTCAATTGGCTCCATGCCATTTTTTACTCTGTAATCGTTGATTGCAGATTTGATGGCATCTTCAGCTAAAACTGAGCAGTGGATTTTTACAGGAGGTAAAGCCAGTTCTTCAACAATATCCATATTGTCAATAGTTAAAGCCTCATCCACTGTTTTTCCTTTTAGCCATTCTGTAGCTAAAGAAGAAGATGCAATTGCAGAACCGCAACCAAATGTTTTGAATTTAGCATCAGTGATCACATTGTTTTCATCAACCTCTATCTGCAGACGCATAACGTCTCCACATTCAGGTGCGCCAACAAGGCCTGTACCAACTGATTTGCTATCTTTATTTAAAGTACCAACGTTGCGTGGGTTGGTATAATGTTCCATTACTTTTTCTGAATACGCCATTTTGTTTTCCTCCAGGCCTTAAGGCCTATTAATACGTTATAAATTTTGTAGGGTTACACCAATTAGTGTTCTGCCCATTCAATTTTACTTAAATCGATTCCTTCTTTAAACATTTCCCAAAGCGGAGAAAGGTCTCTTAAGTGATTCACTGCTTTTTTAGTGTTTTCGATTGCATAATCAATCTCTTCTTCAGTTGTGAAACGGCCCAGTCCAAAACGGATGGATGAATGTGCCAGATCATCAGAAAGTCCAAGGTTCTTTAACACATAAGAAGGTTCCAAAGAAGCAGAAGTACAAGCTGATCCTGAAGAAACTGCAAGGTCTTTCATGGCCATCATTAATCCTTCTCCCTCTACATATTTAAAAGAGATATTGGCTACATGGGGTAAACGATGTTGAGTGTTTCCGTTTACATAGCTTTCTTCCAGTTCAGTCAAAGCGCTTTCTAATTTATCTCTTAATGCAGACAAACGTTTAGCTTCTTCGTCCATTTCCAGGCGGCACAGCTCGCAAGCCTTACCTAAACCAACAATACCAGGTACATTCAGTGTTCCTGAACGCATTCCACGCTCGTGGCCACCGCCGTCCATTTGTGCTGTTACTTTAACCCTTGGGTTTTTACGACGTACATATAATACTCCAACACCTTTAGGTCCATACATTTTATGTGCTGAAAAAGCCATCAGGTCAATGCCATCTGCGTTTACATCAACAGGTATTTTACCTACAGCCTGTGTGGCATCACTCATAAATAATGCACCATATTTATGGGCGATTGCTGAGATTTCTTTAATTGGCTGCACTACTCCGATTTCATTGTTTCCATACATGATGGTCACTAAAATGGTTTGTTCAGTCATTGCAGCTTCAAGTTCCTGAAGGTCGATCAGACCATCAGATTTTACCTGAAGATAAGTTACCTTCGCGCCTAATTTCTCCAGGTGCTTACAAGTATCCAGAACCGCCTTATGTTCTGTGGTTGCAGTAATGATATGGTTACCCTTATCTTTATACATTTCAAATACACCTTTGATACCAAGGTTATCAGCTTCTGTAGCACCTGATGTGAAAATGATTTCTTTTTCAGTACAACCGATCAGTTTTCCAACTTGTTCACGTGCGTAATCTACCGCTTCTTCAGCAACCCAGCCAAAAGCATGGTTACGGCTTGCTGCATTACCGAATTTATTGGTAAAATAAGGCAGCATAGCCTCCAAAACCCTCGGATCCAGAGGTGTTGTTGCATTGTTATCTAGATAAATAGGAAGTTCCATTATATATTTAATTATTCTTAATTACATACAAAGATACAAAAAAAGATTGCCAACAATTATAAATAATAGCTATGAAGCTATAGTTAAAACCTGCATTTTTACATTTGTTTAACGTTTTGAAGATAAGAAACTGTGATGTAGGGTGTCAATAGTAAAGCTTAGAGAACGGATTTGATAAGTACAGGATAGCTTCATAACCTTTTAAATATATACTGATGAAAAAAATAGAGCATATTGGAATTGCTGTAAATGATCTTGGGCAGGCAAGTAAATTATATGAGCTTTTATTAGGCACAAGTTGCTATAAAACGGAGGAGGTTGCTTCAGAAGGCGTACGTACCGCATTTTTTAAAACGGGTGAAAATAAGATTGAATTGCTGGAAGCTACATTGCCAGATAGTCCTGTCGCGAAGTTCATCGCGAAAAAAGGGGAAGGGATACATCATATTGCATTTGATGTGGATGACATTCTGCTCGAGATGGAACGTTTGAAGGCGGCAGGTTTTATTTTGTTAAATGAGGAACCGAAGAAAGGTGCTGATCATAAGCTGGTGTGTTTTGTGCATCCAAAAGGAACAAACGGGGTGTTGATAGAGCTTTGTCAGGAGATTAAATAGGAGAATGGAAGAGTTAAAAACGTTGTGTAGAATCGTGGGAACCGATTTTGAAATCGGATCACCTTTGTCTGAAGAATCTTTAAGGTTAGGCCTGGTGAGCGCCTTTTCTTACCTGATAGATCACGATCTTTCCAAGATGATGACCATATTATACCGGGCGGATGTCAATGAGGATAAGTTAAAAATACTGCTGGCAGAAAGCGTTGAAACGCCTGCTGCAGAGGTGATTGCCGGAGCCTATTTGAACAGGCAGAAGGAGAAAATAGAAACCTGGAAAAAGTATAGCAGATAATTTTTATACAATTCTTGCTATTCAGAAATATAATTGAGATATTTGCATCCTTAAAAATAAGCGACACATAAGTTATAATATAATAATATGAAAAAAGATCTGCATCCATCAAACTATAGATTCGTAGTGTTTAAAGATATGTCTAACGAATACTCTTTCTTAACTAAATCTTGTGTAGATACTAAAGAGACTATCAAATGGGAAGATGGTAACGAATATCCTCTATACAAATTAGAGATTTCACACACTTCTCACCCTTTTTATACTGGTAAAATGAAACTGGTAGATACTGCCGGCCGTATCGATAAATTCAAAACCCGTTACGCTAAAAAGTAATTCTGCCTCTTTTAGAAATTATTTTAAAGTCCCGATGCTTTTGCTTCGGGACTTTTTTTATTTTTGTTGCTTATGACAATCAATTTATTTGATGACGCCGCCTGGGAATCCTTGCGTCCGTTAACATTCACCAGGCCAGTGGCCGATCTGAGAATTGGTATTTTGACCATTGCAGAAAAATGGGCCAGACAACTAAGTGCAATATCAGGTTTCTCTACCCAAGCCTATCTTTCTATTAAATTTCCCGAACGTCCGGAGGCTGATTTATTTATAAATGGTTCCGTTTGTCCTGATGAAGGCCTTCTGGAAGCAGTGAGAGGTCTTGGAGAAGGAGAGGCGCTTAAAAAAGATGGGATTTTACTGGCCTATAGAGCAGCGGGAATCAAAAAGCATGATGCCCGGCTGGCAGAAACCTTATCAGCTAAAACCTATGCCGGAGATTTTATACGCGTACAGTACCCCGAAGATATTTTCAGGTTTAACGATACGGAACTGAAGAAAGATTTTAATTTCCTGACCAAAGGCAGAACTTCAGGACAACTGAGTGCCACAAATACACTTCTGGGCGACCAGATCTTTGTTGAAGAAGGTGCTACAGCAGAGTGTTCTACCTTTAACAGCCTGAATGGTCCAATATATTTAGGTCGCAACAGCCAGGTGTGGGAAGGAAGCCATATCCGTGGTTCTTTTGCTTTGGGAGCAGATTCTCAGGTAAAAATGGGAACCAAAATTTATGGCCAAACCACCATTGGGCCATTTTGCAGGGTAGGAGGAGAGATCAATAACGCTGTCATTTGGGGGTATTCTTCTAAGGGACATGAAGGCTATCTTGGCAATTCAGTTATGGGGCAATGGTGTAATATTGGTGCAGATACCAACAACTCTAATCTAAAGAATAATTATGCTGAAGTACGGTTATGGGACTATTCTAAAGAGAGTTTTCGTAAAACCGGTTTGCAATTTTGTGGATTGATTATGGCGGATCATGCTAAATGTGGTATCAACACGATGTTTAATACCGGTACCGTTGCAGGGGTGAGCGCCAATATTTTTGGTGCTGGTTTTCCCAGGAATTTTATTCCTGACTTTGCCTGGGGCGGAGCACAAGGTTTTGACGTGTATGCTATCCATAAAATGTTTGAGACCGCCGAAAAAGTATATGAAAGAAGAGAAATAGAGTTTGATCAAACTGAAAAGGATATTTTAACAGAGATATTTGAATTAACAAAAAGTTACAGACATTTTTAATAAAGCGTTAATTAATGCTAGCTTAGGCATAATAACTATATATAAACACAATCAAGATGAGAAAAAAAATTGTAGCAGGAAACTGGAAGATGAATTTAGATTATGCTGAAGGCGTATCTTTATTTTCTGAAATTGTAAATATGGTAAGAGACGAGCAAAAAGGAGAACAGCTGGCTGTGATCTGTGCGCCTTTTATACATTTGAACAGTTTATCTAAACTTGGCGGTACTACCGTTAAGATCGGTGCCCAGAACTGCCACCAGAATGAAAGCGGTGCATTTACAGGCGAGATTTCAGCGAAAATGATTAAATCCGTTGGATGTGAATATGTAATTATTGGGCATTCAGAACGCAGACAGTATTTTGCCGAATCTGACGAATTACTTGCAGCAAAAACATCAGCAGCATTGAAGAATAACTTGATTCCAATCTTTTGTATAGGAGAAACACTGGATGAGCGAAATAATGGAAGTTATTTTGATGTCATCAAAACGCAGTTAACTGGCGGTGTATTCGGTCTAAGTGCAGAAGAATTTTCTAAAGTGGTACTTGCTTATGAGCCAGTCTGGGCTATTGGAACTGGATTAACAGCTACATCTGAGCAAGCACAGGAAGTACATGCCTATATCCGTAAGGAAATTGCTGCAAAATATGGAGAAGAGCTTGCTGAAAAGACAACTATATTATATGGCGGTAGCTGTAATCCTAAAAATGCCGCTGAATTATTTGCGCAGAAAGATATTGACGGTGGACTTATTGGTGGGGCGTCTTTAAAATCACGTGATTTTGTAGACATCGTTAAAACATTCAATTCTTAATGCAGTATATTCAAGTTACCTTTACTTTCTCTGGCATAGAGGAATATCAGAAAGATTTGTTGATCAGTGAACTTGCAGAAGCCGGCTTCAATACTTTTGAAGATACCGAGAGTGGCTTTGCTGCGTTTATTGACTTTGATGAATATCATCAAAACAGGCTCTCCGAAGTGCTTTTACAATTTGAAGACGAGTTTGTTTACAATTATACGGTTACAGAAATAGCAGCGCAGAACTGGAATGAGGAGTGGGAGAAAAATTTTGAACCCCTGATCATCAGTGATGAATGCTATATCAGGGCAACGTTTCACGAGCCACAACCACAGTACCGTTACGAAATAGTTATAGACCCAAAAATGGCTTTTGGTACAGGGCATCACCAAACCACGACCATGATGATGCAATATATTTTGTCTTCTGATATGGAAGGAAAAAAAGTATTGGATATGGGCTGCGGTACGGGAATACTGGCCATTTTAGCCTCAAAAAAAGGAGCGAAGACGCTTTTTGCTATTGATAACGATGAAGTTTGCTATCTAAGTACCTTAGAAAATGCTTCTTTAAACCATGTAGCTAATCTGGAAGCTGCCTGTGGAGGGAAGGAAATTATTCCTGAAAGTACATTTGATGTTATTTTGGCTAATATTAACCGTAATATTTTGCTTGATCAGATAAAAACTTATGCAGGTGTCCTTATATCGGGGGGAAGTATCTTCTTTAGCGGGTTCTACGAAACACCCGATCTGGATATGATAACTCAGGAATGTGAAAAATTTAATATCAGCTATAAGGACCATAAGAAAATGGGTGACTGGGTGGCTGCTCATTTTATAAAGGGTTAATTTATTTATAAAGAATAGTAAAAGGATTATGCGTATTCATTTTATTGCAATAGGCGGCAGCGCAATGCACAACTTGGCCATTGCACTGCATAAAAAAGGTTTCCAGGTTACAGGCTCTGATGATGTGATCTTCGAACCGTCAAGCAGCCGGTTGGCCAGATATGGGATTTTGCCAGAACATATGGGCTGGGATGAAACTCGTATAACACCAGATCTGGACGCTGTTATTTTGGGTATGCATGCATTTGCGGATAATCCTGAATTATTGAAGGCTAAATCTCTTGGGCTTAAAATATATTCTTATCCCGAATATATTTATGAGCAAACGAAAAATAAGTTAAGGGTAGTTATAGGCGGAAGTCATGGTAAAACAACGATTACCTCTATGATCCTACATGTCTTGAATTATTATAAGCGAGATTTTGACTATCTGGTAGGTGCTCAGCTTGAAGGTTTTGATACTATGGTTAAGGTAACGGAAGAGGCTCCCTTGATTGTTATTGAAGGAGACGAATACTTAGCTTCGACCATTGATAGACGGCCTAAATTTCATTTATATAAGGCTAACATCGCTGTAATCAGTGGAATAGCGTGGGATCATATCAACGTATTTCCCACCTTTGAGGAATATATTCAACAGTTCGATTTATTCATTAATACCATTGAACCGCAGGGAAAATTAATTTTTTGTCAGAAAGATAAAATATTAAGTGACCTGGTGAGTAAGTCAGCAACTGATGCTGAGAAGATCGGATATGATATTCCTCCGCACAAAGTTGTAGATGGAATAACTTATATTTTGCCTGAAAATACACCTTTAAATGTATTTGGTGATCATAATTTGATGAATCTGAATGCTGCCCGATTGGTATGTGAGCAACTTGAAATCTCTTCTGAGGAATTTTATCAGGCCATTTCTTCCTTTAAGGGAGCGTCCAGGCGTTTGGAATTGCTCTACAAGCAAAACAATACCAATGTCTATAAAGATTTTGCCCATTCTCCTTCCAAGTTAAAAGCGACAATAGAGGCTGTAAAGTCTCAATTTGAGGGCAGGAATTTGGTGGCTTGTATAGAGTTGCATACATTCAGTAGCTTAAATAAAGCCTTTTTAGCGCAGTATGAGGGGACTATGGATGAGGCCGATCAGGCAATTGTTTACATAGACGAACAAACTTTTCGGCATAAAAAAATGGAACCTTTTACTAGTTCGGATGTTCAAACAGCATTTAAAAATAGTAATTTACAATTCTTTAATGA
>NZ_JAELTV010000719.1 GCF_016429005.1 Pedobacter sp. ASV19 | reverse complement strand
GTGACCTCCCGTGAAAGTATCCTCCTAGATCTGGAAGTCGCTTTGGATAGAGAATATTAATTGTACCAGCTTAAATCATAATTTATCTCCATTGCTTCTCTTGAACTGTAAACCCCACTAACTACTATCGCCAGCAGCGTAGAAATCCTATCTATTTATTTCCAGGAAGAACAATATATAAAGGAAAAACTCGAAAAACATACCAGCAGAATTTCAGCACAGATAGAGCGCCTGAATGGCATTATCAACGACGTTTTATTGATCGAAAAATCCAAACAGCCTTCACAGGAAACAACTTTTGACTCCTTTAATCTGGTGGCCTATGTTCATGAATCCATGGAAGAATCTTTCGGCAAATACTTCCCAAAGAACATCAAGATCAGCAGCTCCGAAAAATACATCCCCATCCATTCCAACAAGAAATTTCTATATCATATCCTCAAAAATCTCACAGAAAATGCCATCAAATATTCTAATCCGGATAACATTCAGATAGAACTTTACATCGAATCAACAACAGACTGCATCAACATCTCTGTAAAAGATTATGGGATCGGCATCAATCCAAAAGATAAGCATCAATTGTTCAACCTCTTTTACAGGTCCGCATCAGTCGATAATATTGATGGGACAGGCATTGGGCTCACCATTGTAAAAGACTGCGCGGAAAAATTAAATGCTAAAGTTAGTTTTCAAAGCACCATCAATAAAGGGAGTACCTTTACCATCAGTTTACCCAAGGGAACGCCTGCTATTGTTTCTTAGCCTGGTGCTGCAGCACAGATTCTATACAGACCAGCAAATAATCCAGATCGAGTGGTTTGGTTAACAATGCATCAAATTTCTCCTGGGAAATCGATTTCAGATAATCTGAATACCCTGAAGTCACGCCAATCACGGGCGTTCGCTTGTACAGCTCCTGTTTTCTGATATACATGAGCAATTCCAGACCGTTGACTTCCGGCATCATAATGTCTGTGATTATAAAATCTATCTGACATTGCTTACCAAAGTAATTCTCTATAGCTTGTTTGCCA
>NZ_JAELTV010000718.1 GCF_016429005.1 Pedobacter sp. ASV19 | reverse complement strand
AGCCTGCCCTTTCCCTGATGACATCCAAATCAGAAATAGCTCCGCTGATATTTCCCAGATGTGTTCGTGCTTCTGCTCTGATCAGCACCTGTTCCGCTAAACGTAATATGGTACTGTATTCAAGAATGGGGTAGCTCGCCTCACTTGAATAAATAACTTTATATTTATAAGGGTAATTGTAGGTTAAGCCATTAACATTTACCTGACCTGTCCATTCAGATTTCCTTTTGTCACCCAGTTCAAAATCATCCATTACCCTTTTACTCAAATAAACAGGTCTATTATAGCCTGGTCCTGATGATGAGAGAACAAATGTATTTGCTTCTGCAGTATTCAGCCCCCTATTAACTGGTTGGATTTGCCAAATGGCTTCTTTGTTGTTCTTTAAAAACACCTGATCAATAGGAACAAGATGAAATTGCGTTGTATTTGATAAAATCTTCGTAGATTCAATCTCCGCATTTGTCCAGTCCTTAAGGTACAGATACGTTCTTGCCAGTAAAGCTGTAGCCCCCCATTTAGTTGGCCGCACTCTCTCTTCTAAATTACCCACATACGGCGTTACGCCATCACCACCTAAATACTGAGAACTCAGGAGATTTTGGGCTTCCTTTAGATCAGACACCATCTGCTGATAAACCAAGACTTTATCCGTCTTTTTAGCTAAAGAATTTACTACATAATCCGTAGTCAAAATAAGCGGCACATCACCATAAAGATTAACCAGGTAAAAATAATAGAATGCACGCATAAACTTCACTTCTCCAAGCAGTTGCTTTTTTAAAGATGGGTTTATTCCAGTTGAAGCATTAAGGCCTTCTATCGCTGCATTAACAACAAATAATCGCTGATATGAGTTGAACCAATAGCTATAATATCCAGTATTACTATTTAATTTGTTTTGATAGTAGACACTTAAGGTTAAATCTCCAGCTAAAGGAAAATATTCCAATTCGTCTGCGGACAAGCCCGCCATGCAGGATAAACTACTTAATTCACTAGGTCCGGTTAGTTGTTGTCCGCTGCTCAACTGCGTATATA
>NZ_JAELTV010000717.1 GCF_016429005.1 Pedobacter sp. ASV19 | reverse complement strand
ATCTAATCCTGTTTGATCCCCACGCTTTCGTGCCTCAGCGTCAATAACACCATAGTAAGCTGCCTTCGCAATCGGTGTTCTGTGACATATCTATGCATTTCACCGCTACTTGTCACATTCCGCCTACCTCTAGTGTATTCAAGCTCATCAGTATCAAGGGCACTGCGATGGTTGAGCCACCGTCTTTCACCCCTGACTTAATAAGCCGCCTACGCACCCTTTAAACCCAATAAATCCGGATAACGCTTGGATCCTCCGTATTACCGCGGCTGCTGGCACGGAGTTAGCCGATCCTTATTCCTTCGGTACATTCAGCTTATTACACGTAATAAGGTTTATTCCCGAATAAAAGCAGTTTACGACCCAGAGGGCTGTCTTCCTGCACGCGGCATGGCTGGTTCAGAGTTCCCTCCATTGACCAATATTCCTTACTGCTGCCTCCCGTAGGAGTCTGGTCCGTGTCTCAGTACCAGTGTGGGGGGTCATCCTCTCAGATCCCCTAGTCATCGTCGCCTTGGTGGGCCGTTACCCCGCCAACTAGCTAATGACACGCATGCCCATCTTAATCCTATAAATATTTGAACATTGGATAATGCTATCCTGTGTTTTTATGCGGTCTTAATCCGAATTTCTTCGGGCTATCCCCCTGATTAAGGTAGGTTGCATACGCGTTACGCACCCGTGCGCCACTTTCATAAGAAGCAAGCTTCTTAATCTCGTTCGACTTGCATGTATTAGGCCTGCCGCTAGCGTTCATCCTGAGCCAGGATCAAACTCTCCATTGTAAAATGTTGTAGTTTGAACGCTGACCATTCTTAACTTGTTAATAATAGTCTTTATTCTAATTGTATTGTCTGTCAGAATTTGACTCGAAATCATAGCTCCGGTTCATGTACTTTGAATCGTACTATGTTACCCCGCTACGCTTTTATAAATGACATCTCTTTAATGAACTTATCGATCTCGCCTCACGGTGATCTATATATTTTGCAATTCTGCTGGCTCGTTTCTCAAAAGGTCTGTTTGAATATTCCTTCTGTTTCACT
>NZ_JAELTV010000716.1 GCF_016429005.1 Pedobacter sp. ASV19 | reverse complement strand
CCACCTACATCTACACCGGCTAACGTTCGTCGGCAGCGTCAGATGTGTATAAGAGACAGGTCTTGTCCTGCTGTAAGAGCAAACAGGCTTTCTGGATCCGGTAATGGTTTACAAACTCCGTAAAGGTGATATGAGTAGTCTTCTTAAAGTAGTTACAAAATGACGGCACAGAAATGTTAGCAATGTCTGCCACTTTTTGAATATCAATATCCTGATCATAGTAATTTTCAACGTATGTGAAGATTTTCTGCAACCTGTTCCGGTGTTTATTGACCATCTCCGCCAGTATAGGCTGTTTATTTAAAACATCATATTCTTCTGCAAGCGCAAGCTGGTGCAGTACTTTCAGCATAGACAAATGCTTTTCAAAAGGCGGCATATTTTTCATCTCTATCAGCAAAGCAGTCATCCGGCTCTTAACTTCACCTTTAAATTTCAAGCCATGCTTGGAGCGTACAATCAGGTCTGAAATTTCCTTCATTTCCGGAAAGTCGGCTATCCATTGCTGCATGACCTCAGGCTTAATCTGCACCACAATTTCCTCATGAGGTTCTGTTGCATTCAGTCCAAATCCGGAATGCGGCATATTTGAACCAATCAATACCAGATCTCCATCATCATACATACTTAAATGGTTACCTACATGTCGGGTACCACCACCACCAACCACACACACCAGTTCATACTCCGGATGATAATGATACTGCCATATGAATTCGGAGATTGGCTTGTTCTGATAGAGAAACCTAAAGGAAGAATTTTCATCTGGTTTTACAATTTCAAATTCTATTTTCATCCTTATTAATAATTAAAACATAAATATAACCATATTTATATTAATATAGTTCAATAAAAAATGAATATAGGATAATTTTTAACGCCAATTAATCCTCAATTTTAGTTAACCAAATATAAATAGCCGCAACATAAGAAACAGGCTATCAACCTTATGTGTAAGAAATGGGAAATTTAAAAATTAAAGCATCTGTATTTATCAACTACCTCTTGTTTGGCATCATGTTAAACAGTGTAGGCACGGTGATCCTACAAG
>NZ_JAELTV010000715.1 GCF_016429005.1 Pedobacter sp. ASV19 | reverse complement strand
CCTTGCTATGCAGAAATTTCCGAACCAACATCTCAGGCTTTGTATCCTTACTTCTGATCCGACTCATATTATAAGACCGGGTTTCCTTAGAATGTACATCTGTCATGGTAGGATAACAATTTTTCCAAAAACCTGTTTCCTAACATTGACCAAATTCATTAAACATTTCAACACTTTAAATCTAGCGATTGAAATATGATTAGGATGGATAGTCAGTTATTGTATGAGATAACATTTCAACATCTGTTGGTTTTAAGCCAAAATCTGCAACTGGACAATGATAGATTCCATGCTGAAAATCAAAACTAATTCTATCAGCTTAATTAAGACATTCTTGCCCAATAAATGCCGCTTCCAGATAGTTATCAACCACATCAGAGTATGTTTGAGCTCCTGACACCATCCATCTTAAGATAAAACCTTCTTTGTTGGCGGCAATGACTTCCTTAAGCTGTTCTTCGCTAAGAGGATTATCTTTCAATTCTTCAAAGTCAAGTACTTTCATCTTCTTCTCAAACTATTAAATTAATATATTCATTAGTTAATTTTTCAACTACTTATTGCCCTGCACATTTGACTTAGCTCTCTGCATGCCCCTAAAAACCTGATCAAAGAAATAATCGGCTTCCAGCATATTTTTTATGTTTAATATACTCACGATTCGTCGCACTAAACTTAGATATTTCAAGTAATCAGATCCAACAAATTCGTGACTATTCGCAGGCAAACTCTCACCACCATTTTTTCGAAGCACAAATAATGGGTTACCATTGATGTTAGCCAGATTAACATGATCATAAGTCATCATAATTTCACCGATAAAAGCTGCCTTAACTCCTTTGAAACCCTTAGTAACTTTAAGTGCCGCATCGTAAATCTCATCTGGAGATTTATCCAGATTATCCTTTACTGCATGGATAAGTTTTTGAAACTTTTCTCGTTCCCTATTAACATCTGGACTGTGCCTTCCAATACCATTTGAAACCCAAAGTTTCTCTTTGAATAGCCCAGTTTTCTTAATGAGCTTTCCAAATACATTCATAAAATTCTCACTTTTTGGATCAGTAATAAGC
>NZ_JAELTV010000714.1 GCF_016429005.1 Pedobacter sp. ASV19 | reverse complement strand
CCTGGAATACATATGGAAAGTATAGCGCCAAATACACTGCGTTCGGCGGAATGAAAAAATAGAATCCCTCTCTTATGATCTTCAGAAAAATCAAAACTTCTCTTTGGTTCACCGGCATTGTACTATATCCGGGAATAACATTATCCCAGTTAAACTTTGTACCATCTGCGTTTTCATACAGATCAACTAAAGATGGTGATATATAGTAAGAGTTCCATCCTGCTCCTGCAGCAGTACCCGAACCAAAAGACTCCCGGTTTCCCAAATACCATTGGGTTGTGGAACCGTAACCATCTACTGCAATATTTTGCATAGAAAATATCATCTCATCAGATTGTTCATTTGCTTCCTTGAACAAGGCTTTATATCCTCCGGTAAAAAGACTGTAGCCCGCATCTTTAACCTTAGCAAAATCAGCAGCGGCCTCTACCCATTTTTTCTGATACAAATAAGCTTTTCCTCGCAAGGCGTAAGCGGCTCCTTTTGTAACATGGCCGTACTGACTAGCGCCTTTTGCATATTTTAAAGGCAGATTCACTTCATTAATCGCATCGGTAAGATCTGCTACAACCACTTCCCAAACCTTTGCTTCAGTTTCACGCTCTTTAGTAAATCCATTTACAGCCGTAGGTTTCAAATAAACCGGTACTCCTTTAAAAACCTGATTCAAACGGAAATAGAAATACGCCCGCAAAAATTTACATTCTGCTGTATATCTTGCTTTTTTTTCAGGAGAGGATGGTGAACGGTCGGCAATGTTCTGAATTGCATCGTTGGCACGCGCTACACCTTCATAAAGTTCCTTCCATGTATTGCTGAAACGACCGCTGGAACTATTTGCTGTTGCCGTTACCAAATCATTTCCTCCACGCGTCATTGAACTGAATCCAAGGCCATCCAATTGATATAGCTCTCTTTCTGTCGCGCCACTATTTGCAATTCCCAGTCTTAAGGTCTGATATACACCTGTAACACCTAAATCCGTTAAATTATCGCTCGTCCACATCGTAGCAGAACTTACCGAATCATAAGGTGCTGTATTTAACAAATCCTTTTTACATCCGCAGACAACTATTGCCGCAATTAGTATCATGAAGGC
>NZ_JAELTV010000713.1 GCF_016429005.1 Pedobacter sp. ASV19 | reverse complement strand
CCCCCCCCCCCCCCCCCCCCCCCCCCCCCCCCCCTTTTTTACTGACCCCGCCACCACCGAGATCTACACCGGCTAACGTTCGTCGGCAGCGTCAGATGTGTATAAGAGACAGTCAAAATAGGCAGCAATATGGATTGGCTTAAGAGAAAAGTGAAGAGCAGGTTCATGAAACATTTTTTTAGTGGTTAATAGCCTTCTAACTGACTTAATGAGCAAATAGTAGGACAACGCTGACCTGTTTCCATAATGAGTCCTTCGGCAGACATGCTCTTCAGAGACTGGATATTGGATCTTTTAGGGAGGATATCATGATTCTCTCCATCTGTTCCCACTAAGATCAAACGAACCAGACCCAGGCTGTCTTTTCCCATATAGATTCTTATCCCACTTGCACCATGCTGGTTCAGGAGCGCAAGTACGGCGTCTTTGTTAAATCTTTCAGAATAAGGCATATTAAATGCTTTTTCCAAATAGGTTGAATTGTTGAGCTGGCGGTTAAGCTCTGTTTTGCCTTTCTTGAATCCGGAGGTGAGCTGAATGGCTGTGCCAAGGGAAATTTTGTGGACCTGTACACTGTCGATGTTTACCGGATAGCGTTGGTCAGGATCAATTTGCCTGCATCTGGAGAAACCAAGAAGGAGGATGAACCCTGCAAGGTAGATTAGGAATGATTGGGTTAAGGTTTTCATAAAACTTGAATTTTTGGTTGACTACGTGCAAATCGTTAGCCATGTTCTATTTGAGGGTGGCTTTCTATTTGGTTGGTTTACACAAAGTAACGTAAAATTAAAGTGCTTTGAAAGCGTAGAATTGCCTGAAAAATACAGGTATTAATACCTGTAGATTTTTAGTTTTTTTTTGAGTAAACACCCAGAATGTCCAGTTTAGGAGAAAGTGAAATTCCCCCCGGGTTACAACCGGGTTTGCCCTCTGGAACTGGTACACCCAATTGATCAAAATATGCCTTCCACACCGGGAAATAGGTGTCAGATCCAGGTTGTTTATAGGTCATTGGAAGCAACTCAAAGAACGGCTTATCATTATTAGCGTATTTAAAGGCGTCATAAATCAATTCAGAACAGTAGTATTTTCCGTTATCGT
>NZ_JAELTV010000712.1 GCF_016429005.1 Pedobacter sp. ASV19 | reverse complement strand
AGATGTGTATAAGAGACAGCACATAGATTGGACACCATAGGCAAATAACAAAACAATTATGTTCCAGCACCACCTCTTATTGATCTATAGAAATTTCAAAAGGTATAAAAGCTCCTTTTTTATTAACCTTATTGGACTTTCGACAGGACTTTCCTGCGCTTTGATGATCTACCTGTGGGTAAATGACGAAATGCAAATGGATCGGTTCCATCAACAAAGCATCTACCAGGTGATGGAAAACGAGCACACAACCGAGGGAATCCATACGGTTGACGGAACCCCCGGAATTCTTGCTGAGGCTATGGTTAAAGAAATGCCAGAAGTAGAGTCTGCAGTAACAGTATCCCCTACTTACTGGCTTGGACAGAGCCAGGTGTCTGTAAATAACAATCCCTCGGTAAAGGCTGCAGGAAAATTCGCCGGGGCAGACTTTTTTAAGATATTTGATTATCCACTGATTATGGGAAGAGCTGATCAGGTACTGAAGAACAACAACACAGCGGTTATTTCTGAGGGCCTGGCCTTAAAGCTGTTTCATACAACAGATGTTATCGGAAAAGAATTTACCTGGACCAATGCCGATGTTAAAAGTAACAGACAAGCGCTGATATCAGGCGTTTTTAAAAATACGCCTGCCAATTCTTCTGACCAATTTGATTTCCTCATTTCTCTGGATGCCTTATTCAATATTAGTGAGACTTATCTGAAGTGGGGAAACTATGGCCCAAATACTTTCTTTGTGTTAAAAAAAGGTGCCAGCCCAGTACAATTTAACGCAAAATTAGAAGGCTTTTTAAAATCGAAGGGAGAGAAAAACATCAGCTTGTTCATCAGACCTTTTGCCGATGGTTATTTGTACAACAGATTTGAAAACGGGAAAGTGGATGGAGGAAGGATTGATTATGTAAAGCTGTTCTCCCGCAAATACCTGATCTGATCTGGAATCTGATTCGGTTGCCTCCATGCAGCTGTCTCTTATACACATCTCCGAGCCCACGAGACAGGCAGCTCTATCTCGTCTGCCGTCTTCTGCCTTAA
>NZ_JAELTV010000711.1 GCF_016429005.1 Pedobacter sp. ASV19 | reverse complement strand
CCTTCATCCTTTCACTGATTCGAGCCACTGCGTCCTTGACACGGTGTCGCAGTGCGAGCAGTCGCCGTTTAGCCAATGCCCCACTCTCGCTAAACATCGGAATTATTTACTCTGTCCGCTCAGTTAACCCTCATCACCGGAGAGCAAATGTAGTTAAGTTTTGATTGGCTTGGAATTTGAAAAGCTTATCACAATACTTAATAATAATTGATCCTAAAATGCATCCTGCTGCAGACTCATTTCATATTGCCAAAATGTTTGAGGACATAGATGACTATGCCATCATTTTTTTGGATAGAGAAGGAAATATTGACAGCTGGAATGCGGGTGCGGAAAAAATCAAAGGCTATACTTCAAATGAAGTTCTAGGTAAAAATTTCCGGATTTTTTATACCCAGGAAGATATTATTAGTCAGAAGCCCGAAAAGATGATTAACGAAGCCATAAGAAATGGTAAAGCATTAGACGAGGGTTGGAGGGTTTGTAAAAATGGTCTTCGGTTTTGGGGAAGTATTCGGCTCACCGCACTCTATGATGACCATGAGGAATTGATTGGTTTTTCTAAAATAACAAGAGATCTCACAGAAAAATTCAATACGCAGACTGCGATTGAAAAATATATGCAAAAACTGGAAATCCAGAATAAGGAACTAGAACAATTTGTTTATATCGCTTCGCATGATCTTCAGGAACCGTTGCTGACTGTGAGCAGTTTTATTGATTTGCTTAAGGAAGAATATTCTGGTACAATTGATCCTACAGGTGAAATGTATCTTGGTTTCATTGCTCAATCTACAGAGCGGATGAGAAGTCTGATTAAGGGCTTACTTGATTATGCACGTTTAGGTAAAAAAAAGGAAGTGGGAATGGTGGATTGTAATGCATTGATTGAGGAAGTTAAAATTGATCTTTTTTCTGTAATCGAGCCGAGCGGGGCAAAAATAATTTGCGGGAATTTGCCTGTAGTTAAAGGTTTCGCAACTGAATTGAGATTGCTTTTTCAAAATTTAATTAGTAATTCGCTTAAATTCAGAAAAAAGGAAGTTTCTCCAGTGATTCGGATTTCTGCGCAACCTCTGTCTCTTATACACATCTGACGCTGCCGACGAACGTT
>NZ_JAELTV010000710.1 GCF_016429005.1 Pedobacter sp. ASV19 | reverse complement strand
CTACTCAAGTTATCAAAAGTGCAATAAAAGAAGATGATGTAACTTTTAATGAATTGAAAAATGCGATTCATAGGGCATATGAATTTCCTTTGAGTGAAGTTACAAAGTGGGCAAATCAATTAATTGATTTCCAAAATTCGATAAAAATAGGCGATATTGTAGTTATGCCAAGTGAAAATTCTGGTCAATATGCGTTTGGCTTGGTTGAAAGTGAAACTTATCATAGTAAATCGACTAAAACGTTTCGTTTTAGAGATAAATATGAGCCAGTACCCGAAAGAAGAAAAAGAATTAAATGGCTGAAAAAAATTGATAAAGAAGATCTAAATGGAGACCTAAAGGGATTAAGTTCTACCAGAATGCCATTGACTAATGCTCGGAATTATTGTGATATTATTGAAGGGCTTTTATCGACGGTGTATATACGTGAAAATAAACTCTATTTAACCATTCAGATTCAGCAAGAGGAAGCAATTAATGCGTTCGCTTTTAGTGAATTTCTTTCTGGTCTTACTTATTTCTATTCTGAGTTATGTAAAGAAAATGGTGAGGAATATAACGAAGAACTATTTTTGAAGATTAAAGTACAATCTAAAGGAAGTGTTGCTTTAACTTGCATATCAATTTTTGCTGGGCTAGGATTGATGGGACTTGTTGCTTTATCTGATGATTCAGAGGTCAAAATGGAACTTAGTGATAAGATTAAAGTAGAAGGTAAATCTACTGGCTACCTTAAATCACTTACCCATTTTTTAGATGCAAGTCAAGAGCGTCGGCATAAGGAGGAATTATTCCAGGACAGTATGAAAAGATTAAAGGCTGGTTCAGTGCCTAATCCAATAACTAAGGAAGAAGATAATTATTCTTCGTCTCATCTGCAAGCCAACAAGCAACAGCAAATAAAAATTCTTGAAACTAAAAACAAGAAAAAATCAGGTGACAAAAAATCAACTAATCAAAAAAAGATAAAAAGAGGAGGAAATAGGTAAAAGGAGAATTGAAATAATCAAAGAAATAATTATTAAAGCAAACATTAGTCGAGTATCATTGATTTTCTTATCCAAATGAAGAAGCGTATAAGAAATGTAATAAAGAGGGCCATATACACAAAGCATCTCAATAC
>NZ_JAELTV010000070.1 GCF_016429005.1 Pedobacter sp. ASV19 | reverse complement strand
CGATAGCAAAGGAAATAATCTTCAGATTGAGTTTTCTGTAACCGACACCGGCATTGGTATTGCTGCAGAAAATATCGAAAAGATTTTTGAAACTTTTGAGCAGGCCGACGAACAGACCACCATAAAATTTGGAGGAACAGGACTTGGACTTTCCATTGTAAAAAATCTGGCCAAATTAAAGGGTGGTATCCTGAATGTAAAAAGTGAAGAACAAAAAGGCAGTACCTTCTGCTTTACAAACTGGTATGAAGTCGTGAGCAACGAAAAATATGAAGAAACTCCCGGAAGTGGCAAACTGACACCTTTCGAGAATGTAAAGATCCTCATTGCCGAGGACAACTCCATTAATGCCTTTCTGATCAAAAAGATCCTGAAGGATTGGAACATTCAGTTCGATCTGGTCGAAAACGGCAAAGAATCTCTGGAGAAGCTAAAAGAGAATGATTATGATCTCATTTTAATGGACACTTTCATGCCTGTTATGAATGGGTTGGAAGCCATTAAACTCATTCGGGAAGGCTATGCACCTGGCAAGGAAAATATTCCTGTGATTACCTTTTCTGCAGCCGTCATGGACGATGATAAAAAGACTGCCATGAATGCTGGAGCCAATGATGTCATCAGCAAGCCCTTTGAACAAGACGTTCTGCACAAAAAAATCGCCTTTTATACCCGAAAGAAGTAAAATAGGCCTCAGGCAGGTCTCTGATCTACTGCAGAGGTAAAACTCAAACATGGATCAAACCGGCCTGAATACAGAAACCCGGATTTTTTTCTATTTATTAAATGCAGTCATGGTCTGTGCCGGGCCTATAGTGACCAGACTTTTGATAAGTTCTACGCCCTTATCAATCAGTGCCGGCAATTCAGGCTGTTCCTCTTTATCAAAAGGTGCAAGTACATAATCAATTTGCCGTCCCTTAGAGAAGTTGTCATCAATCCCAAACCGCAAACGGGGATAATTCTGCCCGCCACAGATATCTTCTATGTTCTGCAATCCGTTATGCCCAGCACTGCTTCCTTTTAATTTCAGCCTCAGCTTACCAAATGGAATAGCCAGGTCATCTACCAGAACAAGAATGTTTTCCAATGGGATCTTTAGTTCATGCATCCAGTAATTCACTGCTTTACCACTTAAGTTCATAAAAGTAGTTGGCTTAATCACATGTATTTTCCTCCCTTTAAAAGAGCATTCGGCGTAATAGGCCAGGCGCATATTGGAAAAACTACCTCCCAGTTGTTTCACGAGTTCATCTGCGATATCAAATCCTATATTATGTCTTGTATGTGCGTATTCAGGGCCTATATTCCCTAAACCTACGATCAGGTATTTCATTTGGTGTATTGTTTTATTTTTAGCTGTAGTATCAGATTAGCTGGCCGTAGCTAGCGCTGTATTTCGCACAAATGTAAAGATTTATGGAATGTAAGCTGGTTGAAAAATCAAATTACTCTTCGAAGAGTGTAAAGGGGCATAAGCTTATTGAAAAAAACAATATACTCTTCGAGGACTGGACTCCTTGCCTCGCTGCGCTCTTGTGGCAAGGCGCCCTGAGGTCCTCTCTGAGTAATATTGTTTTTTTATAGGGCGCTTTAGCTGGGAGGAGAATCCAGGCATGGCGCAGACTTTTAATGTGTTTATATTCAATGTAATCATTCTTTTAAACATTCATATCTCTAACCTATTTCCATAACCTGTTCTGCGCCATGCCCGGACTCTCCCCCCAGCTAAGCGCCCAGAAAAAAGGCATTGTACTTCGGGGGCCTCAGGGCGCCTTGCCACAAGAGCGCAGCGAGGCAAGGAGTCCAGACCCCGAAGTGCAAGGCCTTTTTTATACGATTTGCCACATTTCACCCCTTTTTCCAAACTTTTATAAACAAAAAAAGCAGCACCGAATTAACGATGCTGCTTTTCCATGCTGAAAGCTCAGGACTATTTTTTACCTGCTTGCTGTTCTGCTTGTTTCAATGCTCTTGACATTCCAACAGAAACGATAGTATCTTCTGGAGTGTTGGTTACAGTGTAAGCACCTTTTTCAAGGTCACGTACGCGGAACAAGTTACCAACTTCTAATTTAGCAATGCTTACTTCAACAGACTGAGGCATGTCTTTCGGCAAAGCTTTCACGCGAAGCTTACGCAATTTCTGAACCAGTTTACCCCCCATTTTAACACCTGGAGAAGTACCGGTTAATTTAACAGGGATTTCCATTAAGATCTCTTTGTCATCAAATAACTGAAGAAAATCTACGTGCAACAATTGGTCAGTAACCGGGTGAAATTGTAATTCTTTGATGATAGCGTTGGTTTTTTTACCGTTGATATCGATCGATACAAAGTTAGCCTCAGGCGTATAAATAGCATCCTTTAACTCTGTAGTTACCACAGCAAAGTGTGATTGTTCTTTACCACCATACAATACTGCAGGAACCTTACCTTCGTAACGAAGCTCCTTAG
Organism: Pedobacter sp. ASV19; assembly: GCF_016429005.1. Taxonomy (GTDB): domain Bacteria; phylum Bacteroidota; class Bacteroidia; order Sphingobacteriales; family Sphingobacteriaceae; genus Pedobacter. The sequence continues at coordinate 18,762 of NZ_JAELTV010000070.1, read as the reverse complement.
CATCGCGTTTCCCTACGTTCTCTCTTGGAGAACCGCTAATTGCGATTGTTTTCATCTTTTATATATTTATTTATTAGTAATCAGCCCTTGCAGGCCTTTAATTGTATTACACTTTAAATAAGTCACTGATCGAACCGTGCTCATTCACGTTGGCAATTGCCTTGGCAAATAATTCAGCTGTACTCAGTACCTTAATTTTATCACTTGGTCTTTTTAACGGGATTGTATCCGTAACGATCAGTTCGGCCAACATAGAATTTTCAACAGTTTCTATCGCTTTGCCAGACAAAACCGGATGTGTACAAACCGCTCTCACACTCTTCGCACCTTTCTCCATAATTAAAGCCGCAGCTTTGGATAAAGTACCTGCAGTATCACAGATGTCATCAATTAAAACAATATCCTGATCTTTTACATCACCAATGATAGACATCGACTCAATCTCATTTGCTCTTTTACGTCGTTTGTCGCAAATCACAACCTCCGCATTAAAGAACTTGGCAAAGGTACGGGCACGGTAAGAACCACCCATATCCGGTGAAGCAATCGTTAGATTCTCCAGTCCAAGACTTTTAATGTAAGGAACAAATATCACGGATCCATCCAGGTGATCTACCGGGATATCAAAGAAGCCCTGAATCTGGGCAGCATGAAGATCCATGGTCATGATGCGGTGAATACCTGCAGATTTCAATAGGTTAGCCACTAATTTTGCACCAATAGCCACACGCGGCTTGTCTTTTCTGTCCTGTCTGGCCAAACCATAATAAGGAACAACTGCAGTGATGTAATGGGCAGAAGCACGCTTCGCTGCATCAATCATCAGTAAAAGTTCCATTAAATTATCATTAGGCTGATAAGTTGAAGCGATAAGGAAAACATCACAACCGCGGACAGTTTCGTCGTAAGAAGGTTGAAATTCGCCATCACTGAACCTGTTTAACGTGACGTCACCTAGGGGCTTGCCGTAAGACTCGGCAATTTTTAGTGCTAATTCCTTTGTGCCCGTTCCGGCAAAAAGTTTAACTGGATTAAATTGCAATGGCATGATTGATCGGTATCAATGCTGGTTAAAAAAAATCGGATTGCGGTTTTAGTCACAATCCGAATATTGTTTTGTTGTCCGACCTGGATTCGAACCAAGACAAACGGTACCAAAAACCGTTGTACTACCCTTATACTATCGGACAATCTTCCACTTAAAAGGCTTGCTTCGAAATGGAATGCAAATCTACGCACATTTTTCAAACTTGCAAACACAAACTGAAAAAAAATCTATTTTTTTCTTCTTTGCCCTCTCTCCAAATGATTTACATTTTGGGACTCTGGTTAATTTTTGTTAAACTCGTCCTATCATTGTACGATTATCAATCTTATTCTTTATTTTCGGCAGCATTTTTATAGCCCACAATTATCTATTCAAATAAAATGAATTATTCAAAAATTAATAACCTTACAGGCTGGTTCTGTTTTCTGGTTGCCACAGTATCTTATATTTTAACCCTGGAGCCATCTGTAAGTTTTTGGGATTGCGGCGAGTTTATTGCCTCTGCATTAAGAATGCAGGTGGTACACCAGCCCGGCGCACCTTTATTTTTAATGATCCAGCGCTTCTTCTCTTTATTTGCCGCAGGTGATCTGACCAAAATCGCTTATTTCATGAACCTAGGTTCTGCTGTTGCCAGCGGTGCCACCATCCTGTTCCTGTTCTGGACCATTACAGCCCTGGCTAAAAAGCTGGTGCTTAAACCTGGTGAAGAACTGACCTCTTCAAAACTGATCGCCATTATGGGATCTGGTGTAGTTGGAGCCCTCGCTTACACTTATACAGACAGTTTCTGGTTTTCAGCAGTGGAATCGGAGGTATATGCCTTATCTTCTCTGTTTACTGCTATCGTGTTCTGGGGCATCCTGAAATGGGAAGCACATGCAGATGAGCCAAGAGCAGACAGATGGTTGCTGTTCATTGCCTATATCATGGGACTTTCCATCGGTATCCACCTTTTAAACTTACTGACCATCCCTGCGATGGCCTTTGTATATTATTTCAGGAAAACACCAAAGCCAACCAATATAGGTATACTAAAAACTTTCTTTGTTGGAATCCTGATCCTGGCTTTTGTACAATATGGTATTATACAATATGTTGTATCATTTGGTGCTTATTTCGACCTTTTCTTTGTTAACACTTTAGGCTTGGGCTTCGGAACAGGAGTTCTCTTCTTTGCCATACTCCTCATCGGAGGTTTGGTATTGGGTATCCGTTATTCCATTAAACATCAGAAAAAAGTATTAAACCTGGCGTTGTTGTCCACTGCACTGATCATTTTCGGATATGGTTCTTTTGCCATGATCATTATCCGTGCAAAAGCCAATGTGAACCTGAACAACAGTGATCCCGACAATGCCTTCTCTTTCCTGGGCTATCTGAACAGGGAACAATACGGAGACCGTCCTTTACTTTTTGGTCCAAATTACAATTCACAGAAAGTAAACCTGACAGAAGGAAAAACACTCTATAGAAAAGGTGCAGACAAGTACGAAGTAGCTGGAAAGAAAACAGACTATGAATATGACAGAGTAACACCTTTCCCAAGGATGTACAGCGACGACGACAGACACGTGGCTTACTATAAAGATATGATGGGATTTGACGACACCCATTTCCCAAGCTTATTTGACAACATTGGCTTCCTGTTCAAATACCAGATCGGTAACATGTATATGCGTTACTTTATGTGGAATTTTGTAGGCCGTCAGAATGACGACCAGGGACAGGGAAGCTTATATGAAGGACAATGGTTGAGCGGTATTAAACCAATCGATGCCATTATGCTGGGTAACCAGAGCCACCTTCCCCCTTCTATTGTAGACAGCAATGCCTATAACAGGTTTTTCTTTCTGCCTTTAATCCTGGGACTGATCGGCGCCGTATGGCATTTTAAACGCAACCAGAAAGATGCAGGTATTGTAGGTTTACTCTTCTTCTTTACAGGTATTGCCATCGTATTATATTTAAATCAAAAGCCATTGGAGCCAAGGGAAAGGGATTATGCCTATGCCGGCTCCTTCTATGCCTTTGCCATCTGGATAGGACTTGGTGTACTGGCCCTTCAAGACTGGTTATTTAAAAAGATCACGCCTAAAAATGGGGCTATTGCTGCAACAGCGATCGGACTACTGTGTGCTCCGGTGATCATGGCCGAGCAAGGATGGGACGACCACAACCGTTCTACCAAAATGGTGGCACATGATATTGCTGTTGATTACCTGCAATCCTGCGCACCAAATGCCATCCTTTTCACCTATGGTGATAACGATACCTATCCATTATGGTATGCACAGGAGGTAGAAAACATCAGGCCAGACATCCGCCTGGTCAACCTGAGCCTATTTGATACAGACTGGTACATCAATGGAATGAGACGCAAGCAAAACGAATCTGCGCCACTTCCGATCACAATGAAAGAATCTCAGTATGTTCAAGGTGTAAGAGATGTGATGTATTATCAGGATGCCAATATTGCGGGCCCTGTTGAATTGAAAGATATCGTAGACATTCTGTTATCTGATAATGATGAAGACAAAGTTCCCCTTCAAAACGGAACAAAAGAAAACTTCATCCCAACTAAAAACTTCAAATTAACAGTAAACCCTGCAGAGGTGATCAGCACCGGTACAGTAAGTGCAGCCGAGGCGGGCAAGATTGTACCTGCCCTGGAATGGAAATACAACAAAGGTTATGTTACCAAAGGTACACTGGCTATGTTTGATATCCTTGCACACAACCAGTGGAAAAGACCTATCTATTTCGCAAGTACCGTACCTTCCGAGCAGTTCAATGGTTTAGATAACTATTTATATACAGAAGGATTAGCTATGCGTTTATTACCTCTGAAAGCAGACAGCGCAGCTTCCAGCAGACAAGACCTGGTCAATACACCGGTATTGTACAACAACATCATGAACAAATTCAAATGGGGTAATATTAAAACCGCTACTTACCTGGATCAGCAATCTTCCGACGACGTATCCATCTTCGCTAATCTGTTCAACACTTCTGTATCCAGCCTGATCAAAGAAGGTAAGATCGACGAGGCTAAAAAGGTCGTGGAAAAATATTACCAGGTGATGCCTGATAAATTTTACGGTATGCGTTCTATGATGGGTACTTATTTTATGGCAGAGAACCTGTACATACTGGGTGAGACTGCAAGAGCGAATGCCCTGATTGAAAAGTCAGCAACCTATATACAAAAAGAACTCACCTATCTTGCAGATGTATCTGAAAGCAAGAACAGGTTTGTTGGAGGTCAGAACGTACAACTGGGCATGTCCTTCCTGAATCAAATGGCACATACTGCCGAACAGCATAAACAAACGAAACTGAGCCAAAACCTGAAGAACCAATTCAGTGCACTGGAATCCAGATTTGGACCATTCTTTCCCCAGGGCGGCAATTAAGCCCGGGGGCTTTAAAAAGAAAGGGCTGCAATAATAAATTGCAGCCCTTTCTTTTTGTATTCGTATTTTTTTATTCGGTAACTACGCCCATTGCGCAGAACTTATCAATTCTTTCTGTAATCAGTTTATCTGTATTTTTCTTACCCAGTTCTTTCAGGTCTTTTACGATCTGTTCTTTAAGGGTTACCCCCATTTGTTCCGGATCCTGGTGTGCACCACCCAATGGTTCTTTAACAATACCATCAATTAGCTTATTGCTGTACATATCGGAAGAGGTCAGCTTCAAGCATTCTGCTGCACGCTCCTTGTAATCCCAGCTTCTCCAAAGGATCGATGAACAAGATTCAGGAGAGATAACCGAATACCAGGTATGCTCCAGCATATATACCCGGTCTCCAATCCCGATACCGAGGGCACCTCCGGATGCGCCTTCACCTACAATAAAGCAAATGATCGGTACACGAAGTACAGACATCTCCAGCAGGTTTCTTGCAATAGCTTCTCCTTGTCCGCGCTCTTCAGCTTCAAGACCAGGATAAGCACCCATCGTATCAATAAAGGAAATCACAGGCTTATTGAACTTTTCAGCAAGCTTCATCAGACGCAATGCTTTTCTGTATCCTTCAGGATTCGCCATTCCAAAATTACGGTATTGACGTTCCTTGGTGTTCTTTCCTTTCTGATGACCAATGATCATCACCGTTTGTCCGTTAATGGTTGCAAAACCACCAATGATCGCTTTATCATCTTTAACGGTCCTGTCTCCGTGGAGTTCGATGAAATCATCACAGATCATTGCGATGTAGTCCAACGTCTGAGGCCTTTCTGCATGACGGGACAATTGAACTTCCTGCCAGCCGGTCAGGTTGCGGTAAGTCGCTTCCCTGGTCTCCGCCAGCTTTCCTTCAAGTTCTGTTAAGGTAGCAGACATATCTACTTTGGTTTTATCAGCAACCTGTTTTACCTTCTCAATTTGCTGAAGCAGTTCAGCAATAGGTTTTTCAAAATCAAATGACGTTTTTATCTGTTCCATAAGTGGGCGGTAAAAATAGAGAAAAAAATCCTTAATTACTCAAAGCACTTTTACTAAAAATATGATACTCTCCCGGAGCAAGTGTTTTGGTATAGGTACTGCTGCTGAAATTGACCGGACTGCTGTTGCCTGATTCATACCAGTTTCCGGAAGTTCCCAGATCTACACTAGCCGCCTGGGCCACTACATCAAAATTACCCACCACCACTACGGTGTTGGTTGCATCTGTCAATTTAATATACTTCACAGCTCCAGATAAATTATAGCTGGCATTAGGTGAACTGAAAATACTGTTCTTCTTTTTCAACTGAATGAATGCAGCATAAGCATTGTATAAAGCCTTGCGCTTTGGATCATCCGCATATTCCCAATGAATGGGCTTATTTCCCGTGCGGCCGTTGAAATCTATAGAAATATCATAGCCCAGTTCTTCAAATTGCCAGATCATTTTTGGCCCCGGTACCGAGAATAAGAATGCAGCAGCCATTTCCTCCCTTTTTAAAGCCGTACCCAGATCCTTCACATTATAGCTCCCCGAAGCATTTCCATAGGCAATGTTTTTAAACATGGTGCGTTCCTCATCATGGCTTTCTATAAAGTTGACCAGGTTTTCTGACTTCGCAAAACCATGTTTTGCAAAAAAAGCCCAGGAAAAATCAGAATTGCCCAGCCAGCCCATCGTGGCCTCATTGACATTATAATTGAGGTTATTCCAGAGCATCATACCCTCGCCTGCCAGAACGGTCTCTTCAGATGCGTCAGCAAAGTGCTCCAGGATCACATAGAAATTGTTGGGATCTATACTTTTTATATAATTATTGTATTCTTTCCAAATCGCAATCCGGCTCGCATCATAAGCACTAAAAGAAGCATCGTCTGTAGAGATTTTTTGCGTAAAACCCTTAGACAAATCAAACCTGAAACCGTCAATTTTATATTCCTGCATCCAGAACTTCACCACATTTTTCACAAAAGTTTTCGTTGCGGCTTTCTCATGATTGAAATCAAAGCCCACATTATAAGGATGAGTAGCATCAACATTGAACCAGGGGCTGTTGGCTGCAGGTTTACCATTTTCAAAATACAGCTGTACCATGGGCGACTGTCCAAAAGAATGGTTTAGAACCATGTCCAGGATTACGGCAATGCCTCGCCCATGGCATTCATCAATAAAATTCTGCAAAGCCGTTTTCGTACCGTAATACTTATCTGGTGCAAAATAAAAAGAAGGGTTATAGCCCCAACTCAGGTTTCCCTCAAATTCATTAACCGGCATCAATTCAATAGCATTAATGCCCAGGGAAGCTAAATAATCCAATTTTTGTAAAGTTGAAGCATAATTATGCTCTGCCGTAAAATCCCGCACCAGCAACTCATACACCACCAGGTTGTCTTTTGCTGGTCGGGTAAAACCTGTTGTGTTTTTCCAGGTGTATACCGGCGGATTGCCCTGCATGACACTCACAATACCAGTTGTTTTACCTATCGGATACGCTCTTAAACCAGGATAGGTCTTACTGTCTATATAACTATCATTATCCGGATCCAATACCTTCTGGCAATAGGGGTCAGCCACTTTTAAAGTTCCATCGACCAGGAACTGATAGGCATATTCTGTATTAGGGTCTAGTCCGTCTATCTGTACCCACCAAGTATTGCCATCAGCGGTATTCTTCATGGCCGTGCCCTGCCAGTTGTTAAAATCACCAATCAAAGACACCGATTTTTTAAGCGGCGCATAAAGTGTTACAATTGCCGACTTGCCGTTATTAATAAAAGCTACACCATCTTTTGCAGCAGAAGGAAGCCCGGTATCTACTGGTGTAACCGGATCTGTACCCGGGTTACTTTTTTTGCATGCCAAGGCCAATACCGATAAAATCAGTACCATAAACAAAGTTGTTTTCATTAGATTATAGTTTAGGTTTTTCTTTTACAAAAACGTAACAGATCACAGCGGCAACAATCATCAGCACCCCACCTATCTGTACCGCCAGAAGACGGTCATTGTGCAGTACTTCCCGCATCAGCCAGCCAAATCCGAGTGAAGCTATGATCTCCGGTAATACAATAAAGAAATTGAAGATCCCCATATAGATCCCAATCTTGTTCTTTGGCAGCGACCCGCTGAGCATGGCATACGGCATAGACAGGATGCTTGCCCAGGCAATCCCGACACCTGTCATACACAGGTACAACATGTTTTTATCATGTACCCAGGCCACACTGATCAGGCCCATGGCTCCACAGAGAAGACAAAGGGCATGTGTGGTTTTCCTTCCGAGTTTATCGGCAATCTTTGGCAGAACCAAGGCAAACAGAAAGGTAACTACACTGTAATAAGCCAGTGTCAGACTCCCGAAATCTGCACCATGTGCATACACAGGATCACTTGCATCTTTCCCGCCAAACACATTAACCGCAACAGCCGTAGTATAATAAAACCACATCAAAAACAAACCTGGCCAGGTAAAGAACTGCACCAACGATACAATCTGCATCCGCTTAGGCATATTCAATAAAGAGTGCCAGATGTCTTTAGCACCAGCACCAAAACCCTTGTTACTTTCCAGTACTTTTTCTTTATAGTCTACGTCTGCAGGCGGATATTCTTTGGTTGTGAAAACCGTATACAGCACCGAAGCCAAAAAGAAAAAAGCACCAATGTAAAAAGAGAACTTTACATTTTCAGGGATACTGCCCTGTTCTGCCGTATTGGTCAGGTGAAATATATTATTCATGAGCCAGGGCAATGCCGATGCAATACTGCCACCCAGCCCAATCATCATGCTCTGCATAATAAATCCTCTGTTCACCTGCGAATCCGGAAGTTTATCCGTTACAAAGGCACGGAAAGGCTCCATAGCTACATTTCCTGCTACATCCAGGATCCAAAGTAATCCCGCAGCCATCCATAAGGCACTGCTATGTGGCATGAACACCAGGGCAATGGAACTGATGATTGCCCCTACCATAAAATAAGGACGTCTTCTTCCCCATCTGGGGTGCCAGGTTCTGTCACTTAAATAACCAATTACCGGCTGTACCAGCAGACCCGTTAGTGGTGCCGCAAGGAACAACAAAGGTACCTGATCCGGGTTAGCGCCCAGATTTTCGTAAATCCGCCCCATATTGGCCCGCTGCAAGTCCCAGCCAAACTGGATACCGAAGAAGCCAATACTCATATTTACAATCTGTACCAGGCTCAGTTTTGGATTCTCAGTGATGGTTTTTATGTTCATTTCTATGGTTTAAAATTCTATAATCTGTGCCGATACCGGCCCCACTTTAACCTGGACCGAATTTCCGGCTACAGGCGCAACATCCAGACCGCTGAGCAGGTCTCTTGCTGTTAAAACAGGCTTTTTATTCATTATATCCTCCGGGATATCAATACGCGCTTCCAGCGTTTGCACCCGGTCAAAATTAACCAGGATCAGTAAACGCTGTTTATCGGTATACCGAATATACCCATACATTCTGTTATTTCCATTTCCGCTCAGCCCGGCTTCGTAAAAACCTCCCTTGGATATGGCTTCCGAACCGGTACTGATCTGCATCAATTTCTGGTAAAATGCCCGCAGCTTAACCTGTTCTGCATTCAGTAAAGCACCATCAAAGGCCCCATGGTTCATCCATTTCTGGTGTTCCGGTACGCCCCAGTAATCAAAAATCGTTGTCCGGTTATCGTCTCCGCCAAAACCCTCTTTACCTTTTCCGGGTTCTCCAACCTCCTGCCCAAAATAGAGCATCACTGGTCCTCCGCTTAAAGTTGCAGAAACCACCATTGCAGGCAGGGCATATTCCGCTTGTCCGGCAAAACCTGCCGAAGCGATCCGTTCTTCATCATGGTTTTCCAGGAAACGAAGCATCCGGTTTTCGTAAGCCGCATCACCTAATTTACGCGCCGCCGGAATTGCAGACACGTCGGCTGAAGACTCATTCCTGATCAGTTTCTTTAATCCATCATATAAGCCCACTTTATCATACAGGTAATCAAATTTTCCCTCATTAAAATAGGTCTCATAGGTTTTCGGATCATAAGCCTCTCCGATAAACACCATTTGAGGATAAGCCTTCTTTATTTCAGGGATTACCCAGTTCCAGAAAGCCACCGGAACCATTTCAGCCATATCACAGCGGAAACCATCCACTCCTTTTGCCGCCCAATATAAGAGGATTGCCCTCATTTTTGTCCACACCGGCGGCAGCGGAGAAAAATGAGCCTTCATTCCATCCTGGTAATCTACCCCATAATTCAATTTCACAGTTTCATACCAGTCATCTGCCTTCGGCGATGCGGAAAATACATTGTTTCCCGTCGCTTTCGCAGGATCCTCTTTAAACTTATGGTCCATCAAAGGACTTAGTGCTGTGGTAATGGTATCTGCCGAAACGGGAACCACTAAAGCCTGCCCCGGAACATAGTAAAAATCATTCGCCGCGCTAAAAGCTTTTCTCACATCATCGTAAGCCCCAAAATCTATAGCACCAGTTGGTTTAACATTAGAATGATAGCGGCGTGCCACGTGATTAGGCACAAAATCAATGATCACCTTCAGGCCCTGCTGATGGGTCCGTTTCACTAAAGCCTCAAATTCCTTCATCCGGTTCTTAACGTCTCTGGCCAGATCCGGATCAACATCATAATAATCCCGGATGGCATAAGGCGAACCGGCACGCCCCTTCACAACATCCGCATCATCCGGCTGGATACCAAAAGCACTGTAATCGGTCAAACTGGCATGTGCAATCACACCTGTATACCATACATAATTTACACCCAGTTCTTTAATTCCTGTTAAAGCCCTATCATTAATGTCATCAAATTTACCGCTGCCATTTTGCGCAATTGTTCCATAAGGAACATTGGCTGTACCCGTATTGCCAAACAACCGCGGCAACAATTGATAGATGACTATTTTCTTCTGGTCCATATGCACATTTCCTGGCTTGTCTGTTTTTTGTGCAAAGGAAATCCTTGCTGTCCCAGACAAAACCAATATCACTATAATTAAGTTTTTAAGGATTACACGCATAATTCATACGTCATTGTTTTCTCTCCCTGCGGAATCTCATAGACCTGGTCAAACACCATGACTTCTATGGTGTTTGCTGTCATATTGGTCATGCTGATCTTTCCGGCTTCGATATTCACTTTTAGGGTTGTTCCCCGGAAATTTACTGTAAATGCAAAAGATTTCCATTGCTTGGGCACAAAAGGATGGAACCGAAGCTGATTGTTTCTCACCCGCATCCCTGCAAACCCTTCCACAATACTCATCCAGGTACCTGCCATAGAGGTAATGTGTAATCCATCCTCCGTATCATTATTGTAATCGTCCAAATCCAGGCGTGCCGTACGCAGGTAAAACTCATAGGCTTTTTCCTCATCATTTAACTTCGCCGCCAGAATACTGTGTACACATGGCGATAAAGAACTCTCATGCACGGTTCTGGATTCATAGAATTTAAAATTCCTGCGCAAAGTGTCCAGATCATAATTGTCTTCAAAGAAATACATGCCTTGTAATACATCGGCCTGTTTAATAAAGACAGATCTGAGTATCCTGTCCCAGCTCCACTTCTGATTTAATGGACGTTCTGTTGCAGGCAACTCGCTTACCAGGATCTGTTCTTTATCCATATAACCATCCTGCTGCAGGAAAACCTTTTCTTTTTCATCATACGGAAAATACATCTGATCGGCCACTTTCTTCCAGCCCGCAAATTCAGCTTCCTGCTGCAAGCTGGTTTTGGCCACAATCCGCTGATAATCTGCCGGCGAAGCAGTTTCAACGATCTTAGCCGCTTCTATAGCATAATTCAAACACCATGCCGCCAGCGTATTGGTATACCAGTTGTTATTGATGTTGTTTTCGTATTCATTCGGTCCGGTTACCCCCAGCATCACATATTTATTCTTTTCCGTACTCCAGTTTACCCGCTGCTTCCAGAAACGGGCAATACCGATCAGTACTTCCAGTCCATATTCCTGCAGATAGGCCTCATCGCCGGTATGGCGCACATAGTTAAAAATGGCAAATGCAATAGCCCCATTTCTGTGGATCTCCTCAAAAGTGATCTCCCATTCGTTATGGCATTCTTCGCCATTCATGGTCACCATTGGATATAAGGCCGCTCCATGGCTAAAGCCCAGCTTCTCCGCATTTTCAATGGCCTTGTCCAGATGTTTATATCTATAAACCAAGAGGTTTTTAGCCACCTCTGCCGGTGCAGTAGAAAGATAAAAAGGAATACAATAGGCTTCCGTATCCCAATAGGTGGAACCTCCGTATTTCTCTCCGGTAAAGCCTTTAGGGCCTATATTGAGTCTGGCATCTTTGCCTGTATAGGTTTGGTTAAGCTGGAAAATATTGAAACGGATGGCCTGCTGCGCAGCCACATCACCTTCAATCAGGATATCGCTTTCCTCCCATTTTGCTGCCCATGCCGCAGCCTGATCGGCAAGCAACTGTTTGAAACCTTTTTGAGATGCCCTGTCAATGGCCTTTGCGCTCTCTTTCTGAAGTACATCTTTGGCATAGTTCATGGAAGACAAGTTGGCCGCTATTTTATAGATGTCAATACAGTTCTGCGGTTTTACTCCAACACTCACCGTGCAAGACAGGTATTTATCATTTACAGCCTCTCCTGTTTTCAGGCTCAATGGAGTGTGATTTATAAAAACAGAAGTTTGTACGGCCGTACATACCTCAAAAGCAGTTTTTTTAGTGCGCAGTGTTAAGAAAGAGGTATCTCCTTCATATGCACCATGCACCAGGTCCCAGAATTTTTCTTCATAATTGGAATCCTGGTTTTTTACATCTCCATCGGTAAAAGAGGTTATGTTTAATGTACCTTCAAAGTTCAAAGGAATGATCTGGTAATGCAAGGCCGCAATTTCATCGTCCGCAATACTGCAAAAGCGTGTAGAGCGAATCTCCAGTTTTTTCCCGCTGGCCAGCTCGGCAGTAAAAGAGCGTTCCAGATAGCCCTCCTTCATGTTCAGCAAACGTTTAAAGCCGCTTACTTTACACAGGTTCAAGTCCAGGCTTTCTCCATCTATATTAAGGTTGATACCAATCCAGTTGGCTGCATTTAATACTTTTGCAAAATAGTCCGGATAGCCATTTTTCCACCAGCCAACACGTGTTTTATCCGGATAATATACTCCTGCAACATAATTCCCCTGCAAGGTCTCTCCGCTATACTGCTCTTCAAAATTGGCCCGCTGCCCCATCCGGCCGTTGCCAATACTAAAAATACTTTCTGATATCTTATTTAAATGAGGATCAAAACCTTCCTCTATGATGTTCCACTCTTCTGGCTTTATATAATTCTTCATCTTTATACTTTATTTAAACCTGCTAAACAGGACCTTATCTTTTTACTAGGGAAATAATTTCCTTCACACCAATCTGTGAAAGGTCTTTAACATACAGGTCTGCACCTTTAAGGTTCTCTTCCTCACCAACGCCTACAGATTTCATATGCCCAGCCAGGGCAGCTTCTATACCCGCCTGTGCATCTTCAAAAACAATACAGTTTTCTGCAGGTACTCCGAGTAATTCTGCCCCCTTTATAAAAACTTCAGGATCAGGTTTAGATTTAGAAACCACATTTCCATCTACAATGGCATCAAAAAAATGGGTGAGCTGCGTTCTTTCCAGGATGGTTGAAGAGTTTTTACTGGCAGAACCCAGGGCAATCTTAATCCCGTCTGCACGTAAACTTTCCAGCAGATCTATCGATCCCGGCAATACCTCTGCTGCTGTCATTTTATTAATCATAGCAACATACCATTCGTTCTTTTGTGCGGCCAGTACTTCTTTTTCCTTTTCTGTTTTCTCTACACCTCCCCAATGCAGGATCATGTCCAAGGAACGCATCCGGTTAACACCTTTGAGGTGCTCATTTTGTGCTTCTGTGAAATCAAAGCCAAGTGTATTGGCCAGCTGTTTCCAGGCTTTATAATGGTAGACCGCGGTGTCCACCAGGACACCATCGAGATCAAAAAGGCAAGCGATTTGTTTTTCAGGTAAATTGTTTTGCATTGCGGGGCTTTTATTGTAATTCCAGTACCAGCGATGATTTAGCAGGTATGGTTAAGGTTTGAATTGAACTGATGTTTTCTCCACTCACGATATTCAGGGCTGCATGAGCTCCCTTCATCCGCTCGCTGAACCTTGCGGTATTCAATTGTTTCGCTTTATTTTCTGTATTGATGATCACCATAACTGTTTTTGCTGCCTGGTTCGGGTCGCTGTACCTGAAGTAAACGTAAATTCCATCCTCAGGTACATACTGCATCATCTTTCCTGTTTGCAATGCCTCACTGCCTTTGCGGAAATTGGCCAGTTTGCTGAAGTAATTGAAAGCTTCGTTCTCTTTCTCCGTACGTCCCGCGGCGGTAAATTTATCCGTTTTATCCCCTTTCCAGCCTCCTGGAAAATCTGACCGTACCAGACCATCCGGGTTTGAATAATTTTTCATCAGGATCTCGGTACCATAATACACTTGTGGTATGCCACGCATGGTAAAAATCAACGCTAACCCAGCTTTGTATTTATCGAAATCTTCATTTACCATAGAGTAAAAACGGCTCATGTCGTGGTTATCCATAAATACAACGTTCCGCGTTGGGTCCTGGTACAGGAAGTCCAGAGAAAGTGTGGCATACAAACGATAGATACCATCGGTCCAGCCGGATTTGCCATTTAAGGCTTCATAAACTGCATCCTTAACGACAGCATCTGTAATACCAGGCAAATGGGTATCGAAACCCCGGTTTACCGTGTTTCCACCGGTAAAAAAGGCCTGGCTCGCTACAGAATTCACTAATGTCTCTCCAAAAACAGACAGGTTAGGAAATTCCGCTTTTAACTTTTGGGCCCAGTTGGCCATATATTCCGGATCATTATAAGGATAAGTATCCAGCCTTAAACCATCTATACCAGCGTACTCAATCCACCAGATGTGGTTCTGGTTTAAGTAATTCTGCACATAAGGGTTTCTCTGGTTTAAATCAGGCATAGAAGGTACAAACCAACCATCCAGCATTTTTTTACGGTCGGCTTCAGATGCATGGATATCCATTACCGGTTGATCGCGATAGCTGGTTTGGGTATAAACAGGCCATTGGTTTACCCAATCTTTCATCGGCATGTCTTTAAACAGATAATGACCTGTTCCGATGTGATTGTGTACAATATCTTTGATGACCTTTAATCCCTTTTCATGGGCTTTATCCACATAAGTTTTATACAACTCATTGCTGCCATAACGGGGGTCTATCTTGTAATTATCTGTTGCTGCATAACCATGGTAAGAAGCATTGGCCATGTCATTTTCAATTTCCGGGGTCATCCAGATGGTGGTTACACCCAGGTTCTTTAAATAATCCAGGTGATCAATCACACCCTGGATATCTCCGCCATGGCGGTAATACATGGAATCCCGGTTAAGAGTGGTTTCCTGAAGTCCTTTCACCACATCATTTTTAGGATCACCATTGGCAAAACGGTCTGGCATCAGTAAATAAATCAAGTCTTTACTGGTTACGCCCTGTATCCTTCCCGCGCTTTGGTTTCTATTCTTTAGTTCATAGATATACTGTTGTTTTTTCTTTCCGTTTTGCGCAAATACAATTGGAAACTTACCCGCTTTAGCTTCAGGGCTAATCTCCAGATCCAGGAACAGGTAGTTTGGATTTTCTACTTTATGTACTTCTGCCAGTTTAACACCGGGATAATTCAGCTGCACATCAAGTGAAGCAATCTGCTCTCCATGAACCAGCAGCTGAAGCTTAGGATTGTTCATACCAACCCACCAGAACATCGGTTCTATACGCTCCAGCTTCTGGGCATGGGCCCACAAATTTAAAACCGTTAATAAAAATAAAAGGGATAATTTCTTCATCTGATATTCGGATTATTGTAATTTAAATTGGGGATCTGCAGAGGGTCTTCAGGTGAGAATGACCGGTAAAAGATTTTTAAATTCCCTGGCAAATGATCATTTGCCAGGGAATTAATTTATTAGTTTTTAACCAGTGTAGCTGTAGCTCCAGTTAATACAGGCGGATCGGTTGGAACGGGTTGTGTATAAACAGGTATAAAAGTAATGGTGTAATTTCCTGCTGCAGCAACTGCAATATTACCTGCATTAAGCACCAGAGCCCCAATACTACCGCCAAAATTAACTGTCCAAGCATGGTTTTGTCTAAACTTGAATTCACCTGCAACTAGGTCAATAGTTATCTTATATCCACCTTTGCCATCATTAATGAATTTCATATCCGTATCTGCATCCCAGCCTTTAGGTGTAGCACTGCCGATGATAGACCATGAATCTGCATTCGCAATAGTCCAGGTTTTGGTATTCATATTTACAGTCACCAGCCTAAGTCCAGCTACACCTGCATTTAGGTTACCTCCAGAAGTACTCAAAGTACCGCCACCACCATCACCATAAGAAACATCCCAGGTTTTAGCTGGCGTGATTTTGAACTCAAATTGTCCAACAGGATAATTAATAATACCCTGATAAATACCATTGCTGGTTAAAGAAACCAAACTATCTGCAGTTGCAGGATTCCAGCCCTGATAAGCACCCGGAGCATAGACCCAGGCAGAAGCCAGATAAGGCGTAGCTGTAATAGTGATCACATTGGAATAAGTCACTGCATTTGGAGCAGGAGCAGATTTCAATCTGACATCTACCTGTCCTGAAACCCCTATTTTTAAACCAAGTGCAAGCAACATGGTATTAAAATCGTTCACTGTTGGAGAATAAGTTGTCGTTGTGGCCACGATCTCCTTTGTTACTTTAAAACCCGTTCCTGCAAGTGCAAACTGTAGGGTCGAAGTTACAGGAATCTGATATCCGGTAACCGTCGGTGCAGGAAAAGTCAACGTAAGTGCCGGTTTTGTGGCATTGGCCTGAACTAAATTCAAACTTGTTGCAGATGCAGTAAGCGTACCTGCCGGACTTACATCAGACACCGTCTTTGTTTCATCCTTTTTACAAGACCATAATCCAATCGTTAATAAAACAAGGGAAATGGATTTTAAAAAAATTGATTTCATATTTTATTGATTGAATATTTAATAACCTGTGTTTTGAACCAGATTCGGATTGGCAACCAGGTCCGCAGCTGGAATCGGATATAAGTTACGGTAAGCCGGAAGACCTGCTCCAGATTTCGAACCGCCTTTAAATGGCCATAAGTAACTTGCGTCTGTAAATTTACCGTAACGTACAAGATCCGTACGACGGTGTCCTTCCCAGTACAGCTCTCTGCCACGCTCATCTAAGAAAAAGTCAACTGTCAGAGCAGATACATTTCCTGAAGCATTACCATAAGCACGTTGGCGCAAATTGTTCACATAGGTTAAAGCCTGAGCCTGGCTGCCACCAGAACCACCACGCATCACTGCCTCACCATAAATCAAGTATTGCTCAGCCAAGCGGAACAAAGGAAAATCCAATGAACTGAAAGTTCCATTTAAAGATGGAGGTGTTACACCAGTTGAAGTCACATTTTTGAACTTAGTTACCCTTAAACCATCCGTAAATACAGCGATATCGTCTACTGTACTTTTATCGCCGAAGAAAACACCACGCTTATCTGCTGTACCATTCGGATCAGGGAACAAAGCCGGCAAGTTCTGGCGGGTACGATTTCCACCCCATCCGCCTGAAGGCACGCCATAAGACGCAGGATTCATGTCTGCGTTGATTGCCGCATTAATAATAAAAGTCGTTCCGCCATAATTGGTACCACGTACACCATCATAGTTAATCGTCAAAATCGTTTCATTATTGTTTACGTTATTATCGGCCAGAAATAAGTCCTTATAATTCGTTTTCAAGCTATAACCTCCATTGATCACTTTACTTGAATAGGTAACTGCATCTGTATATCTCGCTGTTCCAGTATAAACCTGGGCATTTAGATACAACCTGGCTAATAAGGCCCATTCAGCACCTTTATCTGCACGTCCATATTCATTGCTCCGTGGATCTGCAAGATCACCGTCAATGGCTTTAAGCTCAGATTCTACATAGGAGAACAGCGCTGCTCTGGTGGTTTGTTTTGGAGATGTTTTTCCAATGGGGTCATTCTCTGTTACAAATGGTGGGTTACCAAAAGCATCCATCAACACCCAATACTGGAAGGCACGCAAGAATCTTGCTTCAGCACGGTAACGTTGCACATTGGTCGCATCGGATCCAGTAATGTTACGGCTAGCCAATTTATCCGGGGTACTTTCGCGTAAATACTCATTGCAGAATGTAATTTGCAAAATGGCTTTAGAATACAATCCTCTCAAAAATTGATTATCAGCATTCCAGGTAGAATTGTCCAGTTCTGGAATTCCGGTATCACCCCAGGCACACACCGCTTCGTCCGTTGTCAGTTCCTGTGAAGTCCAGAACAACCTTAAAAAATCAGCAAAACCAGAGTTTAAACCACCAATATCACTGTCATCAGACCCAGTAGGGCTGGTCAGTCCATAAGTGGCATATAATTTAACCAATTCAGCCTTATAACCAGCAGGTGTTGCATATACCACATCTGCAGTTAAGTCATTCGTTGGTTTTAAATTTAAATCGTTCTTTTTACACGAACTTAAAGACAGCAGCAAAACCACTGATGTCATTACTATTTTAGAGTAACTTTTCATTTTTATCTTGAATTAAAAACCAACATTTAAACCTAAAGTGTATGTTCTTGGCCTAGGGTATAATTTATAATCAATACCATCAGTCAACTCCGGGTCGATACCTTTGTACTGAGAAACGACAAATACATTCTGACAGTTCGCCGTTACACGCAAGGTGGTATTTCTGTTCTTGAAGATCTTCCCTGCATTATAAGACAGTGCCACGTTATCCATTTTTAAGAACGATGCATTTTTGACGTAATAGTCGCTTAGAAATGTATTGCTATTATTGGTAAACCCTGTATTCAGAAAATCTACACTAGCGTTATTGATCACACCAGCAGGGCTCATAATATTACTTCTTACACCGAAGTTCGAAGAAACATTGTCATACACATAGTTACCAAAACTTGCACGTAGTGCTGTACTTAGGGTCCATTTGTGATAACTGAACGAGGTATTAAAACCAGTGGTCACTGTAGGATCTGGCGATTTATAGAAGTACTGGTCGCTGGAGTTGACTGATGGTATTGATTATAAATTATACCCTAGGCCAAGAACATACACTTTAGGTTTAAATGCTGTCTCTTATAC
>NZ_JAELTV010000709.1 GCF_016429005.1 Pedobacter sp. ASV19 | reverse complement strand
CCCCCCCCCCCCCCCCCCCCCCCCTCCTTACTCCTCCCCCCCCCCCCGATCTCTACACCGGCTAACGTTCGTCGGCAGCGTCAGATGTGTATAAGAGACAGCCACTATCCTGAATTGTGGGCAGCCTTTGGTGTTTGGGGCGCCTGGATACTTTTTGAACTGTATAATTTTCTTGGACCTTTACTTCTCAAACTTCCCTCCGGGCGTAGTTCACTTAAAAACATAAATTACACCTTTGCTCCTGCCTGGTCTAATGTGGCTTTTGATACGGTTACAGATTTAACTTATTTTGGAATTGGAGCCCTAACTGGAAGCGTAATTTGCCATTATCATGGTCAGATGTTACTTGCTGCTTTGCTGCTTGTGGTGTTGGTGGCCTATCCTGCTTACTACTGGTACACCACTAAAATGTATATACAAAATGCAGAGTATCCATTTCAATTGCGCTGAAGCCAATGGAGCCAGAAAATAAAGGACGAACACAAACAGGCTGTCATTGAATTTCTGGACAATAGGGATCAGGGTAAACATATGCTGATCTTTGGTTCAAAAGGAAGCGGTAAAACCACTTTATCCGTTGGAATTGCAACAGAAGCCTCCATCCGAAGTGGATGCTGCAGTTATGTCACTGCTGTCAAACTATTAAGTATGTTCTTTGAAAGGTCAGAAAATCAAGTCGAAAACATGAATAATTTATGGAATTGGCGTAATTGCAATTTGCTGGTCATCGACGACATTAATCCCGGAAGGCCGGTAAAAGGAGATATTATCAGTACCCAGTTGTTTTATGAATTATTAAACAATGTAGATTGCGGACCTGACAATATTAAACACATTAAAGACAAGAATATTATCTGGGTAATGGGTAGTGATGATCCAACTACATTACTGGAAGAGAAATGGCAGGATTTATTACAGCAGATCGGCATTGAACGATCAAATATCATTACGATAAACCTTGATCCTGCCGCCTAAGGAAGGATCGAATTGTCATAAGAAAAACTAACCAAATGAGTTAAACTCTGTCTCTTATACACATCT
>NZ_JAELTV010000708.1 GCF_016429005.1 Pedobacter sp. ASV19 | reverse complement strand
AGACAGGCTACGGCTTGATAGATTACTTTACTTAGGCTATTCTTGGCCAACTGTTCCTGTGTTTTATTTTGCAGGAAATTAATTCTAGCTTTTCTTACGCTGGATCTAGCCTGGAAACCGTTAAAAATGGGAATAGATAAAGTAAACCCGAAGGATTGACCAAAATTATCCTTAAACTGATCCCGAAAAGGAATCGCTTCCGTAAGTTGTTTTGTTGTCTGGGTAACTACAGTTTCCTTACCAATTGACGTATATCCAATAGGAATAATATCACCTGGAGCAGTGCCTATTACCTTGCTGCCTGTACTAGAATAATTAGTACCTAAGCTCCCGCCTAGGGACAAAGATGGATAATAGCTACCTTTTGCCACGTCGATTCCTTTTTTTGCGGCTTCTGATTTTAATGCTGCCAATTTAATATCGGGAAAGAAAGTAAGCGCATTATCATAAACCTGATCGGGGTTATAATTTACTGAAGGTTTGTTAAAGCTCGATAATACCGGCGCCTGCACCTCATATTTAGTCGCAGATGGAATTTCCATCAGTTGGGCCAAAGTTAAATAAGAAATTGTTAAAGCATTTTCAGCATTGGTCTTGTTCAATTCAGAAGTGGCCAGCTGGGATTTTGCCTGCGATAAATCAGCAAGGGTTTTGTTTCCCATATCAAGCAATTGCTGTTGTACATCCAATTGCTGTTTTGAGACAGTCATCTGCTGCTCAGCGGCCTTCAAAAGATCTTTATTATATAGGATTTGCAGATAAGCCGTGATCACTTGTAAGATCAGATCGTTCTTTATTTTTTCTGTATTAGTTTTATCAGCCGCAAGTAAAAGTTTATTCTGCTTAATTTGATTAAGTTTCTGAAGTCCCTGGAACAGAGTTACGCTAGTGGATACACTTCCGTTAAAGGAAGAAAATTGTGTATTATTATAAGAATAAGTAGACTGATCAATACTCCTTCCATAATTTACGTTATAACCGCCACTGCTAGTTAAATTTGGTAGTAAGGCATACTTAGACTGTCCTAGATTTTCTTCAGACAAACTTTCACTCAGTTTACTTTGCTTAACCTGAAGGTTGTTACTAAGCGTCTTATCAATCGCTTCCTGTATGGTAATCACCTCCTGTGCGGTCGATTTCTGCACTAAAC
>NZ_JAELTV010000707.1 GCF_016429005.1 Pedobacter sp. ASV19 | reverse complement strand
CACCAATGTATAGATGGGAAATTCTAATAAAAAATTATTGCTGATATTTGAAAGCAAACAGCTAACAAAGAGAAATTCTATCCAAAAATGCATGGAAAAATGGGGTTAAAATCTGCAATGTTATCTTTTGAATATTTTGTATGTTAGCTTTTCATAAGTAATTAAATGAAAAATCTATTTTACGCCTTCTCTCTTTTCATCATTGTGTCTTCGTGCTCAAAAAAATCTTCCGAGCCAGATCCGGTGGTCCAATATAAACGGGCAACTGCAGAACTGAAGCAACAGATAACCGTGTATGGTGCTGGGGAAAAAGCAAATGTTACCATGTATCTCAAATTCGTTGACAATGTGAAGGCCAAGCCATCCAAAATAACGGGGATTGATGTATTCTCTGCAAACAACAAAATTTACACGATACAAAACCAGGATGTGAGTTCTGAATACGTTGTTATCAATTTTGTTTATGCTTTTCAGACAACGGCGCTTAAAGAGGGATCTAATACCTTCACCTATACCTTGCAATATGAAGATGGCTTCCAGCAAAAAGGCAGCATCAGTATTTATGCAATAAAAGATAAAAAAATAGGGTCTTGGTGGGATAAGATCAGCTTTGCTTACCTTGATACTGTTCCGGCGGTGGCAAAGTTTGCTGTTCCGATCAAAGATGTCTCGGAAGTTAAAGGAGGGATGACTGGATTGTATAGCAGCAAACAACCCACCAGGATGCTGATTGATGGCCTCTATGGCTTTGTTTACTCACTATTTGATAATGATAAGAAACTACAGACTATCTATGTTTTTCATGGCACAAACCAGTTTGATTCTGGTATTAACCTTAACCTGATCAAAGCCGATATCCTGGCGGAATACCCTGATTGTGTTGTAACAGAATTACCAGATAAAAGTGGTTATCTCCTTAAGAATTCTACGTTCATATTCAAGGTTTATAAAACTGGGAATGATTATTTTACGGAAGTGAAAAAGAACAATTAACAGAAAAAGGGACCAAATCTTTCGACTGGCCCCTTTCATTAAATTAACGCTCTCGATGTAAAAGTATAAAATTTTTCTGATATTTTGTGCATCAATTTTTTGATTGATTATTTTTTTCTATTTGGGTACGGATTTTCTTTACGAAGGAATTGTAACCTTACTTCAGTATAGAAC
>NZ_JAELTV010000706.1 GCF_016429005.1 Pedobacter sp. ASV19 | reverse complement strand
TTCTTTCCTGGCCATCGCCGACTTTATAACAATATAAGCCACCTGTATCACATTTCTGAGTTCACACAATTTAACTGAAACTTTATTCTTTTTATAGAATTCTTCCGTCTCTTCAAATAAAAGATACAATCTCCTCATAGCCCTGTCCAGTCTGAAATCAGAGCGTACAATACCTACATAATCACTCATCAGTTTTTGCATTTCCCTTAAATTATGGGTCACCAGGATGTCTTCGTTAGACTGTGTTACCCCGTGCTCATTCCAATCAGGAATATGATCTGGTATCACAGCTGTTTTAAAACGTTCTACTGCATCCAGATAAATCCGGTGTGCAAATACCGGGGCCTCCAGTAAAGAATTGGAAGCTAGGCGATTTGCACCGTGCAATCCTGTAGAGGAACACTCCCCACAGGCATACAGGTTTTGTATGGAAGATCTTCCAAATTCATCAACCAAAATTCCTCCGCACATATAATGCGCAGCTGGTGTAACAGGTATCAAATCTTTAGTCATATCTATACCAATCGATAAACATTTAGCATAAATATTAGGAAAATGATTTAAAATATCCTGCTTTTTTCGATTCGTAATGTCAAGGTAAACGAAGTCTTCACCAGACTTTTTCATCTCAGAATCTATAGCTCTTGCCACAATATCCCTTGGTGCCAGAGACCCGCGTGCATCATATTCGTACATAAATTCATCTCCGTTCTTTCTTCTCAGTACCCCGCCAAAACCACGCACCGCCTCAGAAATTAAAAAAGCTGGATACTCACCTGGATGATAAAGTGCCGTGGGATGAAACTGGATAAACTCCATATTCCTCAATTTTCCTTTAGCACGATAGACCATCGCCATTCCATCACCGGTAGCTATAACCGGATTTGTTGTACTCGAATAGATATGTCCTGCACCACCCGATGCCATAATAGTCACAGAAGCTAAGATCTTCTCCACATCGTTACGCTCTGTGTTAAAGGCATATACACCAAAACAGTGGATATCTTTAGTACTCTTGTCCACAAATTCACCAAGATGATGTTGAGTTATTAACTCCAAACAGAAGTAATGTGTTAATATCTCTATGCTGTCTCTTATACACATCTGACGCTGCCGACGAACGTTAGCCGGTGTAGGTGTCGGTGGTGGGGGGGTGATTGAGGGGGGGGGG
>NZ_JAELTV010000705.1 GCF_016429005.1 Pedobacter sp. ASV19 | reverse complement strand
GTATTATTCAAGTTTTAGAAAACATAGAAGGAAACTGCTTAACAGCAGGAGGTACAGAAATGAAGAAAACAAAACCATTTACAATTGGAAAACTAGAAGTAATGAATGCTTACAACAAGGTTAAAGCGAACAAAGGAAGCGGAGGCGTGGATCAGATGAGTTTACAAGACTTTGAGCTAGACAAAGCGCACCATCTGTACAAGCTGTGGAATCAAATGAGTTCCGGTAGCTACATGCCCTGTGCCGTAAAGTTGGTTGAAATCCCAAAGAAAGGTGGCGGTAAAAGGCCACTGGGTATTCCTACTATAGTAGACCGAGTGGGTCAGACCGTAGTAAAAGATCTGCTGGAAAAGGACATGGACAAGGTCTTCCATGACGACAGTTACGGCTACCGTCCAAACAAGTCAGCCCATCAGGCCTTAGAGCAAGCCCGTAAGCGTTGCTGGAAATTTGATTGGGTAATAGACATGGATATCCGTGGCTACTTTGACAACATTCCACATGATCTGCTGCTGAAAGCAGTAAGGAGGCACACCGAGATCAAATGGGTGCTGCTATACATTGAGAGATGGTTAGTTGCTCCCTTGCAACTGGAGGATGGGACAATAGAGGCAAGAACGAAAGGCGTCCCGCAAGGATCGGTAATCGGACCACTATTGGCTAACCTCTATTTGCACTACGTAATGGATATGTGGCTAAGCAGGAACCATCCTGACTGCCCATTTGAACGTTATGCAGATGATAGTGTGATCCACTGCACAAGTAGGCCAAAGGCTGAAAGGGTACTGCAATTATTAGCAGAAAGAATGAAGGAATGTGGACTAGAAATGCATCCTGAGAAAACGAAGATCGTGTATTGTAAGGACAGCAACAGAAGAAGGAAGTTTGAACCCTATGGCGAGTTCGACTTTCTTGGCCATACGTTCAGGCCAAGACAAGCTCAACACAGTGGCCGTAAGGAAACTTTCAGCTGCTGGCTGCCTGCAGTAAGCAGGAAATCGAAACAGTCCATGACTAAGAAGATGAAAAGCTGGACGATACTTCGGGCATCAGATGTACAGATCGAGGATATAGCGAAAGCTATTAACCCTGTTTTAAGAGGCTGGATCAATTACTACGGTAAGTTTTACCGAACAGAATTAAAGGACTTTATGCAGAGCGTAAATCGAATGATT
>NZ_JAELTV010000704.1 GCF_016429005.1 Pedobacter sp. ASV19 | reverse complement strand
TATATTAGGCGATTATTATTCACCTAAATTTAAAAAATTCATGAAAAAACTTCTACAAAGTTTGTTCGTGTTTATGCTTTTCGCAGTTTCAGCGATGGCACAACAGCGGACGATTACTGGTACAGTTACAGGACAAGATGACGGATTGCCTCTTCCGGGTGTTTCTGTAAGACTAAAAGGTACCAAAACAGGAACATTGACAAATTCAACCGGAACGTATTCATTAGTGATTCCTTCAAATGGAACAGTATTGGAGTTCTCTTATCTTGGTTATATTTCCGGATCTAAACAAATCGGCAGTGGTAATGTCGTAAACATCAGCTTAATCTCTGATTCAAAAGGACTTAATGAAGTGGTTGTTGTTGGTTATGGTACCAGAGCTGTTAAAGATGTTAACGGAGCTATTGGACGTGTTGATGGCGACAAAATTAAAGACGCCCCGACAAGTTTTGACAATGCTCTAGCTGGTAAAACTGCTGGGGTTCAGATCTCAAGTGCAGGTGGTACCTTAGGCGATGGTGTTTCTATTAGGATTCGTGGAACTGGATCAATTTCAACAAGCTCCTTGCCATTGATTGTTATTGATGGTATTCCAGCCAACACAAGAGAAAATTTAAATACATTTAACAGTGGTAATGGAACCCGTTTTAATCCTTTGGCGTTAATTAATCCCAACGACATTGAATCAATTGAAGTGTTGAAAGATGCGGGTGCGGCGGTACTCTATGGATCGCGTGCAGCTAACGGTGTAATATTGGTGACAACCAAAAAGGGGAAACGAGGAACAGCTAAGATTTCTTTTGATTCTAAAAGTAGTTGGGCAAAAGCCTCAAAGGTCCCAAGTTTGTTAAATGGTGATGACTTCATTACCATTAATAACGAGAAGGTCTGGAATAGATATGGAAAGGCAAATGCACCTGCCGTGGCTGTAAATAGTGATATTGATGGTGATGGCCAGCCGGATAGAACTGATTGGGCGAAAGAGGTTTACAAAACTGGTTTTACTTACGATAACTCAATCGCAGTTTCTGGTGGAAGTGACAAGGCTACATTTTATGGTTCTGCCCGTTATGCGGATCAAAAAGGGATAAGCTATGGAAACCGTTTAAAAACGGGATCCGCGAGAGTAAATGTTGATGTAACGCCTACTAAGTGGATACTTGCCTGACTCTTATACACAT
>NZ_JAELTV010000703.1 GCF_016429005.1 Pedobacter sp. ASV19 | reverse complement strand
AGATGTGTATAAGAGACAGATACCAGACCTTCGGCAGATTTAGGAAGAGCAACCAGTGGAGCGGCTATTGCCTATCTGGGTAAGACTTATTTGTATATCAAAGATTATCAAAAAGCCCAGACCACTTTAGCTTTGTTAAATACCAGTCCATATAATTACGATTTAGTTCCTGAATTTTCAGACAATTTCACGGCTAAAAATGAGTTTAACAAAGAAGCTGTTTTTCAGTGGGTTTATGGACCCTTTGGAGACCCATATAACCCCTGGGGTGCAGAAAGTGCAAATGCAGGGATGTACAATTATTTGCCTCAGCTAATAGGTCCTCCAGCCGGGGGCGGCTGGTTCAAATACATCCCAACTAATTATTTTGTCAATCAGTTTATGTTAGAGAAAAGACCGGCCGGTTCGGATACTAAATTTGACAAAAGGATGTATTATACTTTATCATGGAAACGCTCAAACTTTGGCGAAGCCGATGTAACCTGGTATGGAGGTACTCAAACTTTTGATCAGCTTTGGGCCTCAGCTCGTGGTAATGTAACTAAAATCTCTCCATCGTCATTATTAGATACCTCTGGAACCAATAAGTTTTTGATTAATAAATTCACTAATGGCTGGAGTGGAGTTGCCAGTGCCGATAACTATTGGTCTGCCACACCTTCTACCGCCAACAACGTCATTATGCGTTACGCAGAGGTATTATTAATGCACGCTGAAGCTGCGGCACAAAATGGAGATTTAGCCAGTGCAATTACTGATGTCAACCGAATTAGAGTGAGAGCAGGTTTAACGGCTAAAACAGCAATTGATCTTCCCGATTTGACGAGCGTGATGAATGAAATTAGCCATCAGAAGATGCTGGAGATGTTCTTTGAGCAAAATAGATGGCAGGATTTAAAGCGTTGGTATACGCCAGCTGATTTAAAGACTCATTTTATTGCGGTAAATAAGCAAGGAGCCCAATACCTGCAGCCCAGAAATTACATTTTTCCAATTCCGGCGTCTGAGCTGCAAACCAATAATAAAATTAAACAAAATCCTTTGTGGTAGATTTTTTGACCTTATCCTACTTATTTTATACTAAATGTATTTAAAAATAAACTCTTCAAGGCTATTTCTTATTGGGTTGATATTTGTTGGAATCTGCGTGGTCGCCTGTGT
>NZ_JAELTV010000702.1 GCF_016429005.1 Pedobacter sp. ASV19 | reverse complement strand
ACGTTCGTCGGCAGCGTCAGATGTGTATAAGAGACAGACCTATCGGCGTGGACATTGAATTCGTTAAACCTGAATTTGACACTAAACTACTCATTGAACATTGTTTCGGTTCTGATGAGCAATCATTCATCAATAAAAGACACGATCATCTGGTTGGATTTTACGAACTTTGGACAAGGAAAGAGGCAATTTTGAAGGCATCAGGAGAAGGCTTGACAGATCAGCTGAAAGAATTGAATTGCCTGGGAGAGATAGTAAATCGGTCTGGAAAGAACTATCATATCCAAACTTTTAACTTAGACTATGAATATATAGCGAGCCTTGCCGTCTTAATTGGAGAGATTGAACATACATTTTACTGGAATTACAATATTTAAATATGAAATTATTCTTAATATCCTTTTTATCCTTAGCGTTTAGCTGTTCTGTTTATGCACAAGACAGCTTATCAAAACATCAGGACTTAAAAACTCAGCTTCCAAACAAGCCTGTGCAGTTAATTAAAACACCTGAGGCACTTGGTATTTCTCCCAAAGTTCAGAAAGAAATCGGTCAAATGACCAATCCACCGATCAATATTGCCCTTTTTGGCGTAGACAGACGAAATGTCGGGGATCAATCTAACTCAGATGTCATTATCATCATTTCTATTAACCAGCAGAAGGGGCAGGTTAAAATGTCTTCTATTATGCGAGATACCTATGTTAATATTGAGGGCAAAGGAATGGATAAGATTAATGCTGCTTTTGCTCTGGGCGGCCCACAATTGGCTGTAAAAACCATCAACCAGAATTTCGAAATGGACATTAAGGATTATATGAATGTTGACTTCTACAGTGCCGCCAAAATAGTAGATGCTTTAGGTGGAGTGATGATTGATGTTAAAGAAGCAGAGGTACCATATCTGAATAATTACCTTGATGAACTTGTAAATATTGGAACCGTTTCCAAAGCTGAACATGTTTCTAAACCTGGCTTGCAAAGACTTAATGGAAATCAGGCTGTTGCCTATACCAGAATAAGATATGTTGGCCGCGGAGATTATGAACGGACCGAAAGACAACGGTCTGTCATGATAGCGCTATTCAATCAAATCAAAAATGCTGGCCAAAATATGTTTCCTGTATTAGCTTCACAGGTACTACCTCTGTCTCTTATAC
>NZ_JAELTV010000701.1 GCF_016429005.1 Pedobacter sp. ASV19 | reverse complement strand
GAGTATAAAGCCCTGCCGGCGGCGTGTTCCAACTAATCCAACTCGAAAAAAGTTGGATTAGTTGGAACATATATTATAAATTTTAGTTCTAGTCAGCAGACCGGTTCGAAAAACGGGAGGGTTACAACATAAAGCTTATTTAAATTAAAAATTCTAAAATGGGTTTTTAGCCTAGACTGTAATACAGATCCCCAAGGGCTTGGAGCATTTACAAAGAATACAAGAGATGCTGGTTTTGTCTTAATAAGGTTTGCGTGTAGATAGATTCCGTCTGGAAGCACATCAAAATAAGGATGAATCGTCTCTTCTGAATGTGTGGTTGGCGTTTCTGACAGTTTATCAGTATTGCAGTCCCTACATGCCGGTATGAGGTTGATCGGTAGAATTGCATAAACCGGAAAATCCGCTTTTGGTAAATAATGATCCAACGTAGTTACCGTTCGCACCGAACAGAGAGGACACTGGCCGTTAGCGGGTATCGAGCGCAAACGGTCATAAAAAACACGAGCGGGGTGTCCAAGCTTAGATAATTTCCCAGTATACAGGTATACCATTTCATGGGTGGTGATAGTTCCTACCGAGCTTACAGGCGTGGTATTAAACAAGGTATTTCCTATCATCTTTGATTCAAATTCATCACCTTTATCTATGAAATAATCCAAGTTGTCGAGAAATTTCTTCTTGGTAGTCGCATGCAGATTACTTATACAGCTCTCATAAATATCCTTATGAGAATCAATTGGAAGGGCAAGGCTATTGGTCATTTTGATCTTTTATTGCTAATAGCGCCCTCACTATGGCCTTTGCCTCATAACCTAGCTGATTATCAAATTTCTTCAAGACATCCCTATATGTGTCTATTACTGCCACAACTTCGCTAATTACACGATGATAGCCAGATTTTTCCACTTCAAGACCAAAAACTTCTTGCGTAAGTGTACCTACATTTTCTCCAAATGACTCAACGGAGAGCCTATTGGCCTGGGAATTAGTGCCAAACCTTCTTAAACGCCAACAGCACGAACTTGGAACTTCTTGCAAGACAACTGGCGAATGAGTTGCTATAATTGCAACAGCATTTTTTTCATAAAGGAGGTCTGATAACGCTCTCACAAAAGCGGAAAGCAAGGGTGCTGTCTCTTATACACATCTGACGCTGCCGACGAACGT
>NZ_JAELTV010000700.1 GCF_016429005.1 Pedobacter sp. ASV19 | reverse complement strand
CCCCCCCCCCCCCCCCCCCCCCCCCCCCCCCCCCCCCCCCCCCCCCCCCCCCCCCCCCCCCCCCCCCCCCTTCCAACCCCCCCCCCCCCACCCACAACTACACCGGCTAACGTTCGTCGGCAGCGTCAGATGTGTATAAGAGACAGCCTGTTGATTCGATCATTTTGATGACAGCCGATATGTCTTTTGAACGGGACACCTGCCCACCAAAATGAAGATTTTCTATATTTAAATGAGGTTCAAATTCTACGTTATACCATCTGGAAATCATACGCAACACCGAAGGAAGATCTTGATTCTGAAAATCAAAGTCACCATTTTTCCAGGCTATCTCCGTATCAACGTCTACTGGAATGATCCGCATAGTATTACCATCAAAAATTGTCTGATGATTTGGGGTAAGTTTATATTTATAATTTACGCTAACAGCTCCTTCCACAAGTGTTGTCTTTACGTAAGGTTCGTCAGGGTATGCATTGATGTTAAAATGTGTACCTAATACTTCCACAATCTGATTTCTTTTTACACTTGGCCTTGGCAAAGGCAAAGCAAATACTTTAAATGGCTTATGCTTGTCTTTTGTAACTTCAAAATAAGCCTCTCCGGTTAAGGTAACGACCCTTTCTTTCTTTGTTCCAAACGATGTAGGATAAGTTAAAGAAGATGAGGCGTTCAGATAAACTTTAGTTCCATCGGGAAGAAAGATCTGATACTGCCCCCCTTTTGGCGTTTCAATGGTATTAAAGGCATCGGGCGCATCTGAAGCAATACCTTTTGAGCTAACATTGTAAACCAACTGACCATCTTTAGCTTTTGTGATGCTGATCCCTTCCTGATTGGCTATTTGTCCATTCGATGCATCGGTTAAAGAAATCTTCTTTCCATTTGACAGGGTTAGGATAGCTTTATTTCCTCCTGGAACAATGTTTTCCTTCGTTTTGTTTAAAGCAAGGTTATTGTTTTTTTGCCCTTTATAAAAGTAGAAAAACAATACAGAAAACAGACTGAGCAAAACCACGGCGGCGGCCACAGTTTTATACCAAAAGAACCAGTCCAATTTCTTTACTTTTGTTTCTTCCCTGGCCATGCTTTGTAACTGTCTCTTATACACATCTGACGCTGCCGACGAACGTAAAAAAAATTTTTTGAAGGAGGAGAAGGGGGGGGGGGGGGGGGGGGGGGGGGGGGGGGGGGGGGGGGGGGTGTTAGTGGGAGGGGGGGG